>PLYG01000139.1 GCA_003153335.1 Betaproteobacteria bacterium
TCGCTGCCCGGCGGCTGTGCGATCGGCGTGCGCCCGGTCGACCAGCACATCAAGGCGCTCGAAGCAATGGGCGCGCAAATTTCCATCACGCATGGTTACATTCACGCCAAGGCGTCGCGCCTCCACGGTGGCGAGATCATTTTCCCGATGGTGACGGTCACCGGCACCGAAAACGTCATGATGGCGGCGACCCTGGCCGAAGGTGTTACCGTGCTGGAAAATGCGGCGCGTGAACCCGAAGTCATCGATCTGGCGAACTGCCTGAATGCGATGGGCGCGAAAATCACCGGCGCCGGCTCGCCCGAGATTCGCATCGAAGGCGTGGCTAGTTTGCATGGCGCCGCGCACCGCATCATGCCCGATCGCATCGAAACCGGCACCTTTCTCGCGGCCGTGGCGGCGGCGGGTGGCGACGTCCTGCTGAAGGACGCCGCCCCGGCCATCCTGGGCGCCGTCATCGACAAGCTCGTCGAGGCGGGCGCCATGATCGACGTCGCGCCGGACTCGCTGCGCGTACGCCGGCAGGGGCCGCTGCATTCAGTCAACGTGCGGACTGCGCCGTATCCGGGGTTTCCCACCGACATGCAGGCGCAGTTGCTGGCAGTCAACGCCATCTCCCGTGGCACGGCGGTGATCACCGAGACTGCATTCGAGAACCGGATGATGCATGTGCAGGAGCTGCAGCGGCTAGGCGCCAACATCGAGCTGGAAGGCAACGTCGCGATCGTCAAGGGTGTGGCCACGCTCACCGGCGCCTCGGTGATGGCAACCGATTTGCGCGCGTCCGCCTGCCTGGTCATCGCGGGTCTGGTGGCGGAGGGCGAAACCGTGATCGACCGCATTTATCATCTCGATCGCGGCTACGAGCGGATCGAGGCCAAGCTCTCGGCGCTTGGCGCGAGCATCCGGCGCGTGGCGTGATGATCACCATCGCGCTCTCAAAGGGACGGATATTCGAGGAAACGGTGCCGCTGCTGGCGGCTGCCGGAATCGTGCCCGCCGAGGACCCGGAGTCCTCGCGCAAGCTCATCATCGGTACCAATCGCCCTGATACGCGGATCATCATCGTTCGCGCCAGCGATGTGCCGACTTATGTGCAATACGGCGCGGCCGATCTGGGCGTCGCGGGCAAGGACGTGTTGCTCGAACACGGCGGCGATGGGCTCTATCAGCCGCTCGATCTGGAAATCGCGAGTTGCAGGATGATGGTCGCGGTGCCCAGGGGTTTCGACTACGCAGGGGCGGTCCAGTCCGGTGCGCGGCTGCGGGTGGCGACCAAATATGTACAAACGGCCAGGGAGCATTTTGCAGCCAAGCGCATGCATGTCGACCTGATCAAGCTCTACGGTTCGATGGAACTNNTGCGCGCGAACGATCTGGTCGCCGTGGAAGAAATCGTCGCCATCAGTTCGCGGCTGATCGTCAACCAGGCGGCGCTGAAGCTCAAGCATCGGGAATTGCAGGGAATTCTGGATACCCTGCGCACCGCCGTCGAGCGGCGCCGGGGCGGCAATGACTGACGTGCGCCGCCTCGATACGCGGTCCGCGGACTTCACCGCGCAACTCGCCGTGCTCACGCGCTTCGAGGCCACGATGGACGAAACGGTGGAGCGCACGATTGCCAGTATTCTCACTGACGTGCACCTGCGCGGCGACGCGGCGGTCGTCGACTACACCAACCGCTTCGATCGTCAGAACGTGACGAACATCGCCGATTTGACGATAGCGCCTGAAGACCTTGCCCGCGCGCATGCCGGGCTGCCCGCGGCGCAACGCGAGGCGCTGGAAGCGGCGGCTCGGCGCATACGCCTTTTTCACGAGCATCAGAAGGCAGCGTCCTGGTCGTACGTCGAAGACGACGGCACGCGGCTCGGCCAGCAGGTCACACCGCTCGATCGGGTCGGGTTATACGTCCCGGGCGGCAAAGCGGCCTATCCGTCGTCGGTGCTGANNCGGTGCTGATGAACGCGCTGCCGGCCAAGGTGGCTGGAGTCGGCGAGTTGATCATGGTCGTGCCCACGCCGGGCGGCGAACGCAATCCGCTCGTGCTTGCCGCGGCGCATGTCGCGGGCGTCGACCGCGTGTATGCGATCGGCGGCGCGCAGGCAATCGGCGCCCTGGCCTACGGTACGCAATCGATCCGCCAAGTCGACAAGATCGTCGGCCCCGGCAACGCCTATGTTGCCGCGGCAAAGCGCCGCGTGTTCGGCGTGGTCGGCATCGACATGATCGCCGGACCTTCGGAGATTCTGGTCATCGCCGACGACACCGCCAATCCGGAATGGGTCGCGATGGACCTGTTTTCCCAGGCGGAGCATGACGAGGTCGCGCAGGCCATACTGCTCTCCCCGAGCGCGGCGATGATAGCCGCGGTGGCGGAGAGTATTGCCCGACTGCTGCCGGCGATGCCGCGCCGTGCCGTGATTGCCGCGTCACTGGGAAAACGCGGCGCATTGATTCGGGTGCGGGATCTGGTCGAGGCCTGCGCGATCGCCAACAGCATCGCGCCGGAGCACATAGAACTGGCAGTGGCCGACCCCGATGTGCTGCTGCCGCTGATCCAGCATGCCGGCGCCATCTTTCTCGGCCACTATACGTCGGAATCGCTGGGCGACTACTGTGCCGGACCCAATCACGTGCTCCCGACGGCGCGCAGCGCGCGGTTCTCTTCGCCTTTGGGCGTCTACGATTTCCAGAAGCGCAGTAGCCTGATCGCAGTCAGCGCCGCCGGCGCGCGAACGCTGGGCGCGCTCGCCTCGACGCTCGCGCACGGCGAAGGGTTGATCGCGCACGCGCGGGCGGCCGAGCTGCGCATCAAATGACATTGCCTTCATGAAAACTCCCGCCCAATTCGCCGCCGAACTCGTCCGCCCTGAAATCCGCGCGATCAATGCCTATCCAGTGGCGCCAGCCACCGGGATGATCAAGCTCGACGCGATGGAGAATCCTTTTCACTTGCCCGACGCCTTGCGCGCGGAACTGGGCCGGGAGCTGGCCGAGGTTGCGATCAACCGTTATCCGGATGCGAGCGGGGCTGCGGTCAAGACCGCATTGCGCGCGGTGCTCGGGATCGACGAACGGTTTTCCCTCATCCTCGGCAACGGTTCCGACGAACTGATCCAGATCGTGGCCGTGTCGCTGGCCAAGCCCGGCGCGGCCATGCTCGCCGTCGAGCCGTCGTTTGTGATGTACAGGGCCAACGCGATGCTGGCGCAGATGCGCTACGTCGGCGTGCCGCTCCGGCCAGACTTCACGCTCGATACCGACCTCGTGCTGGCCGCGATTGCGCGCGAGGCGCCAGCGTTGATTTTTCTGGCCTATCCCAACAACCCGACCGGCAACCTGTTTCCTCTGGTCGACATCGAACGCGTAGTCCGCGAGGCGCCCGGGCTGGTCGTGATCGACGAGGCGTATCACCCGTTTGCGCAAGTCAGCTTCGCCGACCGGCTGGCGGAGTTTCCGAACGCGATTGTGATGCGCACGCTCTCCAAACTGGGGCTGGCAGGCATACGCCTGGGGTACGCATTTGGCGACCCGGCGTGGATCGCCGAGTTCGACAAGACACGGCCACCCTACAACCTGAATTCCCTGACCCAGGCGGTCGCATTGATCGTGCTCAAGCACGCGGACGTCCTCGCGGGACAGGCCGCGACGTTGCGCGCCGAGCGCGATGCGCTGAGCGACCGGTTGCGGCGGCTGCCGCACATGCAGGTATTTCCGAGCGCGGCCAACTTCCTGCTGGTGCGCGTGCCCGACGCGAACGCGTCGTTCAGCCGGTTGCAAGACGCCGGCATCCTGATCAAGAATCTGCACGGCTGGCACCCGTTGCTGAGCAATTGCCTGCGGCTGTCGATCGGAACGCCGCAGGAAAACGTCGCGTTGTTCGGCGCGCTGCAAAGCATGTGATAATTGAGCGGTTCCTGAACTGATTTCATCGAGCATCGAGCCATCCATGCAAGCCGCAGCAGGCCGCAAGGCCGCCATTGAACGCAACACCAAGGAAACGCAGATCCGCGTCGAAATCAATCTCGACGGGACGGGCGTGGGCCAACTCAATTCGGGTGTGCCGTTCCTCGACCACATGCTGGACCAACTGGTGCGCCACGGTCTGGTCGACCTGGTGGTCGAAGCGAAGGGCGATCTGCATATCGATGCCCATCACTCGGTCGAGGATATCGGCATTACGCTGGGCCAGGCGGTCAACCAGGCGCTGGGCGACAAGAAGGGCATCCGCCGCTACGGCCATGCCTATGTGCCGCTCGACGAAGCGCTTTCGCGCGTGGTGATCGATTTGTCCGGGCGGCCGGGGCTGGAATTCCACGTCCCGTTCACCCGCGCGATGATCGGGCAGTTCGATGTGGACCTGACCCACGAATTTTTTCAGGGTTTTGTGAACCACGCGCTGGTGACCCTGCATATCGACAACCTGCGTGGCCAGAATGCGCATCATCAGTGCGAAACCGTGTTCAAGGCATTTGCCCGGGCATTGCGGATGGCACTGGAAATCGATCCGCGACAGGGCGGGGCACTGCCCTCGACGAAGGGGGCGCTCTGACACTAAGGATGCGCCCCCAGGCGTGGAATCCAGCATCTGGTTTGCTGCCACCCACCCGCCACTCATCATGATTCTTGACGTCGCCATCGTGGACTACGGCATGGGCAACCTGCGCTCCGTGCACAATGCGCTCTTGAACGTTGCGCCAGATGCGCGCATCGAAATCACCAGCGATGCGCTGGCCGTCCACGACGCCCGGTGCGTGGTCGTGCCTGGGCAGGCGGCGATGCCCGACACCATGGCGGCGCTTAACGCCAGCGGGTTGCGCGAGGCGGTGATCGAGGCGGCGACCACCAAGCCGTTTCTGGGCATTTGCTTAGGGCTGCAAATGCTCTTCGAGTTCAGCGAAGAAGGCGATACGTCGTGCCTGGGCCTTTTCCCGGGGAAAGTCATCCGCTTTGACCCCACGACGATGGTTGACGCTGCGGGTCACAGGCAAAAGGTCCCGCATATGGGCTGGAGCCCGGTGCGGCAGGAGCGCGCGCACCCTTTGTGGGCGGGAATTGCCGACCAGACGCGTTTTTACTTTGCGCACAGCTATTATCCGGTCCCGCAGGAGCCCGGACTGATCACCGGGTCCGTTGCGTATCCCGATGCGCGGGAGCCGTTTACTTGCGCCATCGGGCGCGATACACTCTTTGCCGTTCAGTTCCACCCGGAAAAAAGTTCAACTGCCGGACTGCGGCTACTCGCCAACTTCGTGTCCTGGACCGCGTAAGCGATCCAGGTCATCGCCCCAGGATCCTCCTCCTCTTCTTTACCGTTTCGACACCCGCCCTTTGACAACCGTTGTGGGTCCCCAATGCTGGTCATTCCCGCCATCGATTTAAAAGACGGTCACTGCGTTCGCCTGCTGCAAGGCGACATGCAGGCGGCCACGGTGTTTTCCGAAGACCCCGCTGCCATGGCCCGGCACTGGCGCGACCAGGGGGCCACGCGCATCCATATCGTCGATCTGAACGGCGCCTTCGTGGGCAGGCCGGTCAACGAGCGCGCGATCAAGGCCATCGTCGATGCGGTCGGTCCGGATGTCCGGTTGCAACTGGGCGGCGGCATACGCGATCTCGATACCATCGAGCGCTATCTCGACGACGGCATTTCGTGGGTGATCATCGGCACCGCGGCGGTCAAGAATCCCGGATTCCTGCACGACGCTTGCAATGCGTTTCCGGGCCAGGTCATCGTCGGCCTGGACGCGCGGGACGGCAAGGTTGCGACCGATGGCTGGTCCAAGATGACCAAGCACGATGTAATCGATCTCGCCAAGAAATTCGAAGGTTATGGCGTCGAGGCGGTGGTCTACACCGACATCGGCCGCGACGGCATGCTCACGGGCGTGAACGTGGAAGCGACCGTCAACCTCGCCCGCGTGCTGACCATACCGGTGATCGCGAGCGGCGGTATCCACACGGTGGCGGACATCCAGGCGCTGAAGCGGGTCGAGGGCGAAGGCATCATGGGCGCGATCGCCGGGCGATCGCTGTACGAAGGGACGCTGGATTTCAAGGCGGCGTTAGCAGCTTGCGCGTAGCACCGGTAGTAGAATACGCCTTCATTTACTCCCCTCCCGCCGGTGGGCCAGGTTTGCGCTTCGAGGGTGCGTGTACGGCACTCTCTGGCCTCCGGTCCTGACCCGGGAGACGCACCGCATGCCTCTGGCCAAACGCATCATCCCCTGTCTCGACATCGCCGCCGGCCGCGTGGTGAAGGGCGTTAATTTCCTGAACCTGCGCGATGCGGGCGATCCGGTCGAGGTCGCGAAGCGCTATGGCGAACAAGGTGCCGATGAGATCGCCTTCCTCGACATCACGGCCAGCATGGAAACGCGCGGGCTCCTCTACCAGATGATCGCGGACGTCGCAGAACAAGTGTTCATTCCGCTGACGGTGGGCGGCGGCGTTCGCGCGGTCGACGATGTGCGTGCGCTGCTCAACGCGGGCGCCGACAAGGTCAGCATCAACACCGCGGGCATCAGGAATCCACAACTGATCCGGGACGCCTCGGCGCGGTACGGCGCGCAGGCCATCGTCGTCGCCATCGACGCCAAGCAGACCGAGCCCGGCCGCTGGGAAGTGTTCACCCACGGCGGACGCCATCCGACCGGGCTCGACGCCGTCCTCTGGGCGCGGGAGGTCGAACGGTTAGGCGCAGGCGAGATTCTGCTTACCAGCATGGATCGCGACGGCGCGAAGACCGGGTTCGATCTGCCGTTGACCCGGGCAGTGGCCGATGCGGTCGGCATTCCGGTCATCGCCAGCGGCGGCGTCGGAACCCTGGAGCACCTGGTCGATGGCGTCATCGAAGGCGGCGCCGATGCGGTGCTCGCCGCGAGCATTTTTCATTACGGCGAATTCACCGTTACCGAGGCCAAGCAGCGGATGCAGCGCGCCGGCATCGAAGTGCGCGAGTCGTGGTCATGAACGAATCCTGGCTGAACAAGGTCAACTGGTCCGACGATGGCCTGATCCCGGTCATCGCGCAGGAGGCCGGCAGCAACAAGATCCTGACCCTGGCGTGGATGAACCGCGAGGCGCTCAAGCAGACGGCGCAGACCGGCGAAGCCGTCTACTGGTCGCGCACGCGGAAAAAACTGTGGCGCAAGGGCGAGGAATCCGGCCACACGCAGAAAGTGCAGGAGATCCTCCTCGACTGCGACCAGGACGCCCTCGTGCTCAAAGTCGAACAAATGGGCGGGATTGCATGCCACACGGGGCGGCATAGCTGCTTTTACCTGCGTTTGCAGGACAAGGCGTGGATCGAAACCGAACCCGTACTCAAAGACCCGAAAGACATCTATGGATGACCAGATTCTCTCCCGGGTGGCGGCGGCGATCGAGGCGCGCAAAACCGCGCTGCCGGAGTCGTCGTATGTGGCGGGCCTGCTGCACAAAGGCGAAAATGCGATCCTGAAGAAAATCGGCGAGGAGGCGACCGAGACGGTGATGGCCGCAAAGGACGGTGATAAACTGTCCCTCGTCCACGAAGTCGCCGACCTGTGGTTTCACTGCCTGGTATTGCTGGCCAGCCGCGGCTTGGGGCCGCAGGATGTGCTGTCCGAACTGGCGCGGCGGGAAGGCGTGTCCGGGCTGGAAGAGAAGGCGAGCAGAAACGGTTAAGCCATGAGCGACGACAATTGCATTTTTTGCAGAATTGCCCGCGGCGAGCTGCCGTCGAGTAAGGTCTATGAAGACGACGCGATGCTCGCCTTTCATGACCTGCACCCGGTGGCGCCTGTGCATTTCATGGTGATTCCCAAGGCGCATATCGCATCCTTTGCAGAAGTGGGGCCGGAGCACGCCGAAATTTTCGGCCGTATCATGAGCCAGATTCCGGAAATGGCCAGGGCGCAGGGCCTGACCGACGGCTGGCGGACGATTATCAACACCGGCCGCGTCGGGCGGCAGGACGTGTACCATATCCATATTCACGTCATTGGCGGTCCGCATCCGCTGGGGCCGATGATTCTGCGTTAGGCCGCCGTGACACGTTCGAGATAAGGAGGTTTGCAATGGGTTCCTTCAGTATTTGGCATTGGCTGATTGTTCTGGTGATTGTGCTGGTGATATTCGGCACCAAGAAACTCAAGAATGTCGGCTCGGATCTGGGGTCGGCGGTAAAAGGCTTCAAGGACGGTATGAAAAGCGGCGAAGAAACGGCGGCAACCGTGCCGCCGCCGCAAGTCTCCGGCCAGACGATAGACGTCGAAGCGAAGAAGGAAACTTCATCGAAGGCGTGAGCTGTCGTTTCCCTTCCTTTGAGGAGGGTAGCGCCGTGACGGCCGAAACTTCCACCCGGCCATTTGACCGCTGCCGCGTCGCTTTCACGTGCGGTGAGAAAGCGGTGCTGCGCAGCGCAGAGAGCAGCCATTGTTACGGGCCATTGAGTGCCCCCCAACTGATCATTCATGTTCGACATCGGTATTTCTGAAATCGCAGTGATCGCTGTGGTCGCGCTGGTCGTCATCGGCCCTGAACGGCTGCCCAAGGTCGCGCGCACCATCGGCACGCTGCTCGGCCGCGCGCAACGCTATGTGAACGACGTCAAGGCAGAGGTCAACCGCGAAATGGAACTGGACGAATTGCGCAAGCTCCAGACTCAGATGCAGGATGCCGCGCATGGGCTCCAGGAGCAGGTTTCGACGACCGGAGCGGAAATGCAGTCCGCCGTGCACGACATGGAAAAACAATTGCATGAAGGCGACACGCCCGCGGCTACCGGGACGGAACCGGCGCAGCCGGCAAACGGGGATGCCGGTCTGATGACGCCTTTGTCGGAGCCGCCGCTGGATGCGGCGCCCTCTGCCGCCTATCCTGCCGCGACGGAACTGCCGCCACTCGCGGACAAGCCGGCCCAATCATCGCTGTTTCCCGAACACACCATCCGTTGACGGCCGCGGACGCCATGACCGATCCTGAAGGCACGCAAGAAACATTCATTTCGCACCTGATCGAACTGCGTATGCGCCTGGTGCGCTCGATCGCCGCAGTGCTGGTGATTTTTCTGTGCGTCGCCTACTGGACCAAGGACATTTACAGCTTCCTGGCCAAGCCGCTGCTGGCTGTGCTCCCGGCCGGCGCGTCGATGATCGCGACCGATGTCACCACCACTTTCTTCGTGCCGGTCAAGGTGTCGATGCTGGTGGCGTTCATGATCGCGTTGCCCTACGTGCTGTACCAGATGTGGGCGTTTGTCGCTCCGGGTCTGTACCGGCACGAAAAGCGCCTGGTTGTCCCGCTCTTGTTCAGCAGCACGCTGCTGTTCTTTGTCGGGATGGCGTTCGCGTACTTCATTGTCTTCCCGATGGCGTTCAAGTTCTTTGCCGATTTCACGCCGGTGGGCGTGACCATGGCGACCGACATCGACAAGTACTTCAACTTTGTGCTGACCATGTTCATCGTGTTTGGTATCGCCTTCGAGGTGCCGGTGGTCGAAGTGCTGCTGGTCAAGATCAATGCCGTTACCGTGGTGCAATTGAAGGGCATCCGGCGCTACGTGATCGTCGCGATTTTCGTCGTCGCCGCGGTAGTGACCCCGCCCGACGCGTTCTCGCAACTGGCGCTGGCGATCCCGCTGTGTTTTCTGTACGAGCTGGGTATCCTCCTCGCGGGCTTCCTGGGCAAGCCCGTGACCGAGGACGAAAAGAAGGCAATGACCGACGCGGAAATGGAGAAGGAACTCGATCGCGCGGAAGCCGAAGCCAAGCGGGGCAAGTAATCCAGATATCAACTGCAACACGCCTGACGCATGGAATCCCACCTCACCGACATCGCGCGCGTCATTCAACTGGCGGTGGCGCCGGTATTCCTGTTGACGGCGATCGCGACCCTGATCACGGCGCTGAACAACCGGCTCGGGCGCATCGTCGATCGGCGGCGCGTACTGACGGACCGGCAACGCAGCGATGCTGATGACGAAACCGGGGAGACGCGCGCTGAACTTGATTTGATAGCGCGCCGGATCCGGCTGATCTACTTTGCGATCGTCTCCGCGGTGCTGGGCGCACTGGCGGTGTGCCTCGTGGTCGCCGGAGCCTTCATCGGCGCGCTCGTTGCCGTGGACCTGGCGAAGGCGGTCGCCATCTTCTTCATCCTGGCCATGTTCGCGCTGATCAGCGGCCTCACGATGTTCCTGCGCGAAGTGTTCCTCGCCGTGGCCGGACACAAGCAGGTCATCCGGTAAAGCCGCACCAATTCGGCCATGCCGCAGGATGGGTCGAGCGAAGCGATGCCCATCAAGCGCCCACTTTCCTCCTATGCCCAGCCCCGCTGAACTTTTCGGATCGCTGCTTTTCGGCATCATCGGTTTCGCCGCGATGATTTACGGCAAGAAATCGGCGCAGTGGAAACCGATGCTCATCGGCGTTATCCTGATGACGTTTCCCTATTTCGTCTCGCAGATCTGGCTGCTCTATACGATCGGCTGCGCGTTGTGTGGCGCTTTGTTTGTGTTTCGCGATTGAATTCGGGACTACTCCTCCGGCGCGCGCAATGGCTGTTTGGGTCGTTTCGCGACTTCGATTTCGAGCATGACTTCGTTGGATCCGCGCGCCACGCGCAACGGGGCTTTGGTTCCGGGTGACAGGACGCTGATCTGATTGCGCAGCGTCGTCGCGTCGTCGGTCGGCTTGCCGTTGATGGCAACCACAATGTCGCCGCTGCGCAAACCGGCGCGTTCGGCAGGGCTGCCGGGGACGACCTCGCGAATCAACGCACCCTTGTCGGACTTGGCGTCCAGCGCCCGCACCGTCAGTGCGTTCAGCTCGCTGAAGACGACGCCCATGTAGCCGCGGGTGACTTGGCCGGTCTGGATGATCTGCTCCATGATCGGCTTGGCCAGGCTCACCGGAATTGCGAAGCCGAGGCCCATGGTGCCGCCGGTGCGGGAATAAATGGCGGTATTGATACCGACCAGATTGCCGTTCGAGTCGATCAACGCGCCGCCCGACTTGCCGGGGTTGATCGCGGCGTCGGTTTGGATAAAGTTCTCGAA
>PLYG01000090.1 GCA_003153335.1 Betaproteobacteria bacterium
TCGTCATGTTGGGCCGGAAGAAGGTGAGAGCACTTATGAATTCATATCGCTGCGGCGGCTGCTGCAAGATTTTCTTGCTGACGTTGAGGATTTATCCGGAGAAATCGAATGAAGCGCATAGAGATCGGGGTGATTGACCCCAAGGACGAACAACAGGCGTTGCTCGATTGGGCCGCGCGAGTGGATGCGGGTGAGAAAGTAGCGGATGCTGATTCGCGCCTTTCGTTCGCAACGTACAGTCAACTGCACGCAGCGCTGACGGACAAGCGTATGGAATTGCTGGAGCATGTAGCACTGCATGAAGGGCGGAATATTCGGCAACTGGCGGCGGCGCTCGAACGGGACTATAAGAATGTCTATGATGATGTCCAGATGCTATCCGCACTTGGTTTGATTGAAAAACGGGACAGTGGATTGTTCGCGCCGTACGATGATATCAATATACACAAGAAGCTTCGTCGAGCGGCGTAACGACCAATCCGCAATGGCCTGACTGAAATTTCTTCCCGGTTCCGGCTCTACGAAACATTCTTTGCAGTGGTGGCGTTGCGGATGTTCGTCGTCTGCGCATTTCCCCAACCGGCGCTCGACTGCGACACCGAGAATTTCCTTTCGATTTTTTCGACGTTGACCGTCTGCGACGTTGCCGATAGTGCATCGGTCGGTGCCGCTACCTCATACCTCATCGCTCGGATCGACGATCTCCATTCGGAACTGCCAGCCCTCGAAGGTCATAAGTAGGTGCCCGAATTCGTCCCACGAAATCTCCCGGCGTTGCTCGAAACCGTGCAAACGGGCGGCAACGTGAGTATTGAAGCGGAGTCAAGGAACTGAATGCAGGTGAAATACGGCAATTGGGCGAGGAACCGCTGCACCGCGCAATTGCAGTCGCGTAATAGATCACCCTCTCTGGCTTCAACTGGTAGTGCGCGCCGGGCAGCCTGCTCATTCGATCTCCACGACGACTGTGCCGCGCTTGGTACCTGCTTCAACTGCGTCATGAGCGGCAACTATCTGGCTTAGTGGGTAAGCCACAATGCGGTGCTGCGCACCTCCATCTTCAAGCCAGCGCACGATGTCCTCCTGCGCACGGCGCCGGAACTCGGGTGGAAGTGCGGAAAAATATATTGCGCGCAGCGTGATGTTTTTGCGCATCAGGCTGTAGAAAGGCAGCGGCGGCTGCTCGTTGCCGCGG
Organism: Betaproteobacteria bacterium; assembly: GCA_003153335.1. Lineage (GTDB taxonomy): Bacteria > Pseudomonadota > Gammaproteobacteria > Burkholderiales > Casimicrobiaceae > PALSA-1005. Next base: position 1,196 of record PLYG01000090.1, read on the forward strand.
GACGCATACGCCGCGATCGATCCGTTGTTTTTCAGCACCGCCAAGCTCGCCGCGAGGTTCCCGCCGAAGTCCACTTCGACGATGTGATCGACCCCTGCGCCGCCGGTGATGTCCTGGATGCGGTCAGCAACTATTTCGCGGCGATAATCTATGACTTCGCTCGCGCCTGCTTGGTACGCATCGGCGATCGATTCGGGGCGGCTGGCCGTGGCAAGCACGCGCGCTCCGGCGCGCCGCGCGAGCTGGATCGCGTAGTTACCCACTGCGCCGCCACCGCCGGTAACCAGTACCGTGCGGCCTTCGATGGCAGTCATCGAGTGCACGGCGCACCAGGCAGTCATGCAGGGAATTCCCAGACACGCACCTTGCGCGAAGCTCGTGTTCGCGGGGAGTTCGGCGACGAGGCCGACATCCAATGCAATCAACTCCGCCGCGGTGCCGAATGCACGGCCACGCTGACCGTTGTAGAGCCACACCCTGCGCCCTTTCCAGGATGCGTCGACGCCGGAACCGATTTCGACCACGATTCCGGCGCCATCGCTCTGAGGAATTACAAGAGGCGCCTCCATGGCGTAGCCCCGCCCGGCGCGACGATTGCAATCGGCTGGGTTCAGCCCCGAAGCTCGAACGCGAATCAGCACTTCACCCGCCTGGGGCACCGGATCGGGTAATTGGCCGATAGTCAACACCTCAGCGGCCGGACCTGTTTTGGAGTACCAGACTGCTTTCATAGGTGACTACCTCGAGGTCAGAAATTCGAAAACCAGCTCGCGAGCCACAAAGCGCAACGACCCGTGGTCTCAATCGGTCTGGTCTCGGCAGTGTCCTGCAAGCAGAAGCGGAGCCACGGCTCGATCCCGGATGCGGGTTCACCATTATGCTGCAGGCCGCTGCGCATCCGGAAGCACTTCGCCCTCGATGCGCCTGCCCGAAGGCTAGGGCGCAATCATGATGCCGCCATCTGCGACAATCGTCTGTCCGGTGATGAAGGCGCCGGCGGGCGCAGCAAGGAAGACTGCGATTCCGGCGATATCATCGACTTCGCCAATCCGTCCTAACGGTGTTGCCGCTTCCCGCTTCCGCAAGGCGTCCGGGTTTTTCCACAATGCTCTCGCGAAATCCGTTCGCACGAGCCCAGGTGCAATCGTGTTTACACGAATGTTGTGCTTGCCATATTCTGCGGCCAGGTTGCGGGAAAGGGCCATGTCGGCTGCCTTCGATATGCCATATGCGCCGAGATGCAGCGTCGCACGAATCCCGACGATGGATGAGATAAACACAATCACGCCGTCGCGACGTTCAATCATCCCTGGCACCGCCATCTGCGTCAGCCAAAGATTGCTCAGTACGTTGTTCCGCATCATTCGGTCAAACACTTCATCCGTCAATCCGCCCATGGGTCCAAGATAGGGATTGGAGGCGGCATTGCACACAAGTATGTCTATGCGCCCCCAGTGTTCGATAGTCTTGCTCACCAATTGCTGCAGCTGCGCCTTGTCGGATATCTTCGCGGGAATCGCGAGCGCCTCGCCGCCGCGGCCGCGGATTTCTGTCGCCACCGACTCGCACACATCGGGGCTGCGACTCGACACGACCACTCGCGCACCCGCAGCAGACATATGTTCGACGATCGCTCGGCCGATCCCGCGACTCGAACCGGTGACGACGGCAACCTTGCCTGAGAGATCAAAAAGGTTCTTCATGGACTCCTCTTGCTTAGCGGTGCAACACTCTGCGCCGTCACTAACTATGGCGCAGCGAAAGGACGGTTCCAGCGCGACACACTGGAGTTACCTCGAACGATCCAGTATGGGCATGCGTTCGGCGTCCCGCCACACTGAGAACCCACATTATGGATCACGGCAAAAAGTTGTCGCTCGGAAAAGGCGGTGGTATCGTGCTTGGCACGGCGACCGCCCGGCAAGAAACGGCGCCCCCTGAACGAGACACCGAGGCCGCAATGACATCCGTCGTGGTACCCGATAACGTTGTCGGCGCAACGGCACGTCCCCATGTCGTCATCTCCGACGACATCGCGAACCGCTACGGCGGAAATCCGGACGAGCTCGCGCGCCTGCGCGCCGTCGCGGAGGTGACGATCCACGGCGATCGTCCGACCCCGGCGGCGCTTGCCGAGCGCATCCGGGACGCGGATATCGTGCTGTCGTTCCGCCCCGCCTTCACCCGCTTTCCCCAGGATGTGCTCGCGACCGCGCAGCGGTTGCGCTTCATCTGCATCGCGGGGGCGGGGGTCGAGGACGTGGACGTCGCCTATGCAAGCTCGCGCGGCATCGCAGTCGGCAACGTCACCGGCAGCAGGCGGGCGATGGCGGAGCATTGCCTCGCGCTGCTCTTCGCCGTGGCGCGCCGCATTGCCGAACAGGACCGGGCCATTCGGCGTGGCGTCTGGCAGCCGCTGCAAGGCATCGAACTCGGCGGCAGGACGCTCGGCATCGTGGGCCTCTCCGCGACTGCGCGCGAGTTCGCTCCCCTGGCCCGCGCGCTGGGCATGGACGTGCTGTCGTGGTCGCGCGACAACAGCGCCGAGCGCGCGGCCGCGGTCGGCTCGACGGCGGTCTCCCTCGCGGACGTGCTGGGCCGAGCCGACGTGGTATCGCTGCACTTGCGGCTTTTTCCCGAGCTCTCCGGCTTCCTCGGACGCGAGCGCTTGGCGCAGATGAAACGTGGCGCCATCCTGCTCAATACCGCACGCGGCGAACTTGTGGACGAGGTAGCGCTGGTGGAGGCGCTGCAGACGCGCCGGCTGTCCGGCGCCGGTCTCGATGTCTTCACGCAGGTGCCGCTCCCGGCCGGCCACCCGCTGCTCACGCTCGACAATGTCGTCATGACGCCCTCGAGCGCATGGAATACGGTGGACTCCGCCCAGCGCAACCTGCGGCGGAGCATCGACAACGTGCTCGCGTTCCTGCGTGGCGAGCCGGTTAATATTGCCAACATCGCGGCCCTCGGCCGCCAATGAAGGAGAAACGAGAATGAAGATAGCCCGGTTCTGGGATCCCGTCGAGAACGCCGCGCGGTTCGGTGTCGTCGAAGGCGAGGCGGTGTTCGACGTCGAGGGCAGCGTCTTCGACGCGATCAAGGTCGGCCGCGCCTCCCGTCCGTTGCAGGGACTGCGCCTGCTCGCGCCGTGCTGCCCCACGAAGATCATCATGGGCGGCCTCAACTACATAGGCCACGCGAAGGAAACCGGGCAGCCGATTCCGAAGGTGCCCGGGGTGCTGCAGAAGTCCGTCAACACGCTGATCGGCCATGAGGAGCCGATCCAGTACCCGCCCGAGACCAACCGGCTGGAGTACGAGGGCGAACTCGCCGTCGTGATCCGCCGCAAGATGCGCAACGTCGAGCCGGCCGACGTCCCGGCCTGCGTGCTGGGCTATGCGCCGGGCAACGACGTGACCGCGCGCGACGTCTGCCGCGACGGCCGCCTTGGCTTGATCTTCTCCAAGTCGTGGGACACCTTCTGCCCGGTCGGGCCGTGGCTGGAGACCGACATCGACCCCGACAATCTGGATCTGACGGTGCGGGTGGACGGCGCGGTGCGGCAGCACGTCAACACCAGCGACATGATCTTCCCCGTAGCCAGGATGCTGAGTTACTTCTCCTACTTCATGACGTTCCTGCCGGGCGACCTGATCCTCACCGGCACGCCGGCCGGGATCGGCCCGATGAACGTCGGGCAGACGTGCGAGGTCAGCGTGAGCGGCATCGGCACGCTGCGCAACCCGATCGTGGCCAGCCCGCGTCGGGTCGCGGGCGAGCCGTCCAAGTACCCGCTGCCCGCCGCCTGATGCGCGAATCCCGGGACGCGGCGCGCACGAAGCATGCAAACATGCGGCTGCTCGCTCCGCTACTCTTGCAAGAAGTGATCGTGCAGGGCTACGGGCTGTGTCGATTGCGTATCAAGGTTTGCAACTGCAGCACTTCTTTTTGCAGCGCAAGATAGACCGTCTTGATATGGGAATCTGTCATCCGCGGCGCAATGGCGGTAACACTTATCGCGGCAAGTGGCGCACCCCACGCGTTACGAATCGGTACTCCGACTCCGGTGATGCCCGGAAACCCGTAGCCTTTGGTTACTGCATAGCCGCGCCGGCGTGATCGCGTGAGCTTTCGCCTCAACGCGTCGGGATTTACGCCATGTTCGCCACGGAGCACCTCGTCGTTGGCCTGGATGACTTCGGCGATCTCCGCGTCCGATAGCGCCATAAGAAGCGCTTGACTCGCGGCGCCCATGCCCAGGGGCCGGCGATCGCCGATCTCCAGGGGCATGGTCCTGATCGGGAACGTCCCTTCCTTGCGGTCAACGACCACGCTCTCAAACCCGCTCTTCACGATTAGAAATACCGTGTCTTTCGTGTCCGCCGCAAGGCGGGCCAGGGCCGCCTGGCAATAATCGCGCAGATTGAAGTGCGACGCGGCGGCTAGCCCAAACTCGAAAATCCTTTGCCCGAGCAGATAGCCCCGGGTGCCAGGGTCCTGCATCACCATTCCTTCGGCGAGGAGGCACTTGAGGATGCGATGCACGGTGGGCTGCTTGATGCCCGTTCGCATTACCAGGTCTACCTCTCGCAGTCCCTCACGACGGTGCAGCGCGATCTCGTGCAGGATGCCCGCCGCGCGCTGAATGGCCTGAGTACCCAGTGGAGCCGTCGCGCGCGCGCGTTGCCGCGGGCGCTTCCCCGTTGGCGAAGCTCGTTCGATATCCATATAGTGAATTCCAGCTCTGGCGGTTCGCTATGGAGGCTTCGTATACTCTAAACCGTAGCGTGTCGAGCAGTGCATCTTACTCTACCCTATGGAGCCGCGCCTCAACGTGTGGACGCGGGTCGCAAAACGACGGCGGCTGGCAGCGGGAGATGTGTTTTTCGTCTTATCGTTACCAAAAAAAAGGAGGAACTCTTGACTGTCAACAGGGCGAGGAAGCTAGCCAGTCTGGATGAGGCGGTAGCAGAGATACATTCGGGGGATACCGTCGGGATTGGCGGCTACTATTTCTGCCGTCATCCAATCGCTCTGGTACGTGCGATGGTGCGTGCGGGGCTGCGCAACTTGACGATCGTGACGCCGATTTCGTCCGTCGATTCGGACTTGCTCATCGGCGCCGGATGCGTCCGGAAGATCATCTTCGGTTTTGTCAGTTTTGACATCCTCGGCCTTGCTCCCAACTTTCGCAGCCGGATCGAGGATGGCAGCGTGGATGCGCTGGAATACGCCGACCTGCCGCTCATGCGCAGTCTCGAGGCCAGTACGCGCGCCCTCCCGTTCATGCCGGCGCGAGGGTTGACCGGAACGGACATTCTCAAGATCCATCCCGCCAAGCTGATCGACGGCGCCGATGGAGAAAAACTGATTTCGTTGCCTCCGA
>PLYG01000118.1 GCA_003153335.1 Betaproteobacteria bacterium
GTCGTCAGGTTTCGGGAAAAGTCCATGCCGAAACGAGCGGGCCGGCTGCCTTTGCCTTGCCAGGCGAAGTCGATATCCGTATCGCGATAAAGCAAGTAGAGTTTGGCCGCCGGATTCAGGTGGCCACTACCGCCAAAATCACTGTTGATGTTATTGCTAACGGGCAACAGAACCGGCGTCAATGCGATCGTTTGCAGGGCTCCCTCGCGATTGAAGATCAAATCGCTGTCTGTCATCACGTAGCCTTCGCGCGCCTGCTCGGGATCATTCGGGTCCTTGGGCCGATCGACAAAGCCTATAGGGTTCCATGCGTAGCCCTTGCCCCATCTGAGCACTCGCTTTCCCGCTTCCATCGTGAATCCCGGGTCGGGTCTGATCGAGTAGACCGCCTCGTACATGATGTTGACGTGATCATGCGCGAGCTGGTCGCGATTGAAATCGGAGTGGGTGTGAAAATCGAAGGTCCCGATGCCATAACGGAGCTTGCCAACCAGTTCCACCGTTGCCGTGGTGCGCCCGAGGTCGTCCCTTTGCGGCTGGCCAAAATTGCTGAGCTTGTAGAACGCCCCGGTCTGGTTTAGCGCAAAGTCTTCCTGCTTGAGCTGAACGTAGCCGCCGAGTTCGAACGGCTTTTTTTCAAATGCGGACGAATCGAAGCCGCCCTCATCCGCCGCCCGGGCGCTTGCGACCACCAGAAGGAGAACCAGAGGCCAGAATCGCCGCGGTCTCCGGCGGGGCTTCATTTGCGCAGCTCTTCGATCCGCGGCAGATAATTGAGNNCGCTTGATGCCGCCGCCGAAATCCTTGATATTGCTGAAATGCAGCGTCTTGAGCAGCAGGCCGCTCGCCGCGTAGCACTCGATCGTAACCGGCAGCAGCGCCTGCTTGTCCACCCACATCTTGAGCCGGTCGTAGGCGACTTCGTCGGTCTTCGCCTTGAGCGACAGGAGATAAGCATCCTTCTGCTCTTCCGTGGCATCGACGGTGTACTCCGCGGTGTAGTCGATGCGCAGGATGTCGGCATTGTTGAAGACGCTGCCGGTCACCGACTGCAGGCTCGTGATCCGTATCGCGCGCCCGACATCGGGAATGTAGAGCCACATGTTATCGGCGAGGCGGAGCGTCACACGCCCTTTGTCGCTCGGCGGCGCGAGAAACAGCGCGACGACCTTGTCGCGCCCCTTCTTCAGCGTATAGAGCACCGATACCTTCTTGCTGCCGTCGGGTTGGATGTCGGTCAGCTGCCGGTACGACTCGTAGGATTCGGGCTCCAGATTCCGATCCACCTTGGTCAGAATCGCGGTGCCGTCGATCGCGGCCGACGCCGGCAGCGCGACCAGCCATGCCACGAGCCAAAGTAGATTCTTCATGGTTTGTCCTGTCGAATCAAACATGGCCCAGCGCAGTGACCGGGTCCATGCGCGAGGCCTTCCACGCCGGCTGAAGGCTCGCGAGCAGCGCCATGATGACCACCATCGCGACAATGGTCACGATGTCCGTTGCGGTGACCGCAGGGGAGAGCAGGATCGCGTCCTGCTGCATGCCGAAATGGATTGAAATCTTCCAGATGTTCAGGACATAGATCACCGCGAGGCTGATCGCGGTTCCAAGCGCCGCCCCCCCCAAGCCGAGCAGCAGCCCCTCGGTAATGAACAAGGCAAGAATTCTTCTCGGAGGCGTGCCGATCGCCGAAATGGTCCCGATCTCCCGTATGCGCTCATACACCGCCATCACCATGACGTTCATGACGCTGATCAACACGATCGAAACCATCATGACCTTGATGAATACCGCGAGCAGATCGATCATGCGCACGATGCTGGAGAAGGGCGAGAGGTCCGCCCAGGTATGTACCTCGAGTCCGCCCGATCCGCCGCCCTTGCCCGCAGGCGGCTGCTTGTCGCCGCCGCCTGCGCCAGTTCCACCACCCGCCCCGCCGGCAATGGCCGCCAGATCCTTCGACAATTGCGTGTAGACGGCGTCGAGCTGCGCCGGATGCTTGAGGCGGATCGCGATTTCGCTTACCTCGGCCTCTTTCATGCGCAGCAGCGAACGCGCATCGTCGATGGTGATGTAGCCGTCCTTGCCGCTGGGTCCCGACACGCTTTGCAGCACGCCGCCGACGGTGAAGGTCTTGCCGTTGACCGAGCCGTCCCGGTTGGTCGCGACCAGAACCACCGTATCTCCCGCCTTGACCTTCATTCCGCGGGCGATCAGCTCCGGTATAAGCACATCGCCCGACTTCAGCAACGCGCCCACTCGCTTCTCGCCGATCAGGCGCCCGGGGAGCAAGGGCGTTGTCGCGATCTCCTTTGCCGGGTCCACGCCGTTCAACCGCATGCTGGTGGTCTCGATGAAATTGCTGAACATCGCGCCTAGCTTGATTCGCTCGGAATAGGCCTCGACAGCGTCCATCTTGCCGAGCACCTGCTCGACCTTCCCGATCATCGTGGCCCGCATGTTGAGGTTCAGCGGAAGACTGTCGATCGAGGCGACATAACCCTTGCGATGCACCTCGAGGTGTCCCAGCATCGCATCGGTGAACTGGCCGATCATGATGGTCTTGAATGACCCGGAAACGGCAACGAACAGCAGCACGCCGACGATGCCGAGCGTGATGAGCGACGAAGTCAGGAGGGTGCGGCGGGAGAACCGCGCGAGGTTGCGGACTGCAATTTTCAGGATGTTAAGCATGGAGCGCCTCCGCCTTTTCCGCGACTTCGTCCACGGGCTTGCGGATCCGGCCGTCTTCGAGCGTGAAAATGACCTCGGCCTCGCCCATGATCTTGGGATCGTGGGTGGAGAATACGAATGTCGTTCCAAGTTCATCGCGCATTTTTTTCATCAGTTCGATGATGCGATACGCGGTATCGTGATCGAGATTGGCGGTCGGCTCGTCCGCCAATACCAGTTGCGCATTGGTCGCGAGCGCGCGGGCGACCGCGACGCGCTGNNTCTGGTCCGGCCGCTTGTTCGCCTGGCCTGCCATGCCGACCGCCTCCAGCAGCCGCGTCACCTGTTTGCGCCGCTTCTCCTCCGGCCAATCCTGCACCATGATCAGCGGGTACTCGATGTTCTCGTATACGGTGAGAACCGGTATCAGGTTGAAGTCCTGAAACACAAAGCCGATGTGCTGGCCGCGAAACGCCGCCGCGGCGGCGCGATCCAGCCTGCTCACGTCGGTGTCCAGGACGGTAAGCTTGCCGCCGGTCGGATGATCGAGACAGCCGATCATGTTAAGCAGCGTGCTCTTGCCGCTGCCCGAAGGGCCGACGAAGGAAACAAAGGCCTTTGCTTCGATCGTGAAATCGACGTGTTTGATCGCGTGCACGTCCACTTCGCCGGCGCGATAAGTCTTCACAAGATGCTCGGCACGAATTATTGTCATGGCTGAATCGGGTTATCCATTCAAGAGCGGCGACCGTTCACCGAGTCTCATCGCGTTGCAATAATCAAAGCGTAGCGCTTTACGTCATCGGTACATATGATTTTGATCATAGATACGTGATCCGGCGCGAGCTTGGAAGCTAAAGGGCGCCATTGCGCGTTCGTTGATGAAGCATCCTGGCCAATGACACGAAGACGACCGCAAACGCGATCAGGGAAAGCGCATCGGTCGTTGGCGACCAGTAGCCGGGTTCGCCGAAACCCATCCGGATGAGGTCGGCGGCGTAGGACAACGGCGAGAACGGGGCGAGCCATTGGCCCCATCCGGGCATTTCGTCCAGTGGAACGAACACGCCACTGACGAAGATGAGGGGCAGCCGGACCAGATTGGAAAGCATCATTACCTGGGACGGGCCTTCGGTCGCCGGTGCGGCCAGTAATACCCCGAGTGCCGCGAAAGCGAGGGCGCCCTCGCCGATGCCGAGTGCCAGCGGCATCGGAGCAGCGATGTAGGCGTCGGTGAGCAGACCGACGAGCACCAGCGGGAACAACACCAGCACGACGCCGAATGCGGCACCCGCGAGCACGTCGCCTGCGAGTACGGCAAGGAGCGACGCCGGCGAGGTCACCAGCCGCTCGTAGGTGCGCGCCTGGCGTTCCCACGGCGTCACCAGAGGCCCGACCGCCGACGCCGTGAAGAATAGCGCCATCGCCACGATCCCGGGCGCCAGCGCCTCCGGCGGCGCGCGATGCCCGGCCGCAAAGGCGAGGTAGAAAAAGAACGGAAAGATGAGGCCGAACGTGAATACGGGCGGCTTCAAGTAATAGACCATGGCGTTCTTTTTCGCCACGACCCACGCCGCGTGCACCTGGAAACCGAGGTCACTCATGGCCGTTGCTTCGCGGTAATGGTGAGAAACACGTCTTCCAGCGTCGGCGCCAGCGTGGCGATGGCCTCGATGCGCAGGTGCTGTTCGGTCGCGCGGGTGGCGATCAGTTGCGCCAGCGGCCCAGGCTCCGGGGTGAAGGCGCGGAAGCCGTAGGCGAGCATGGTCACGTCCAATTCCGCGAGCTCCGGCACGAGCGCCGCGGGACGGGGGATGGCTTCACCAAACCTCACCTCGACCGAGCGCCGCGCGTGCACCCGGGCGCGCAACGCCGCCGGCGTGTCAATGGCGGCCAGTCGGCCCTGGTTGATGATGGCCACGCGATGACACAGTTGTTCGGCTTCGTCCATGTTGTGCGTGGTCAGGAACACCGTGGTGCCTTGCCGGCGGTTGAGGTCGGCGACGATGTCCCGGATCAGGTGCGCGCTGGCCACATCGAGGCCGGAGGTGGGCTCGTCGAGAAACAGCACTTCGGGGTCACTGACCAAGGCCATGCACAGCATCAGCCGTTGCCGGAGGCCCTTGGACAACTCGCGGCCGCGCTGGCCGCAGCGCGGTATCAGTTCGAAGCGGCCGAGCAACTCCCGAGATCGATTGTTGCGGGTGGGGTAGTCGACGCCATGCAGCTCCGCCATCAGCATGACGTTGTCCCACACCGAAAGGTCGGCGTAGGCGTTGGCTTCCTCCGGAACAACGCCAATGTGGCGCCGTGCCGCGCTGGGACGCTGCGCGACATCGACGCCGTTGACCAGCGCCCGGCCGGACGTGGGCGGAACAAATCCGGTCAACATCCGCGCCGTCGTGCTTTTGCCGGCGCCGTTGNNCGTTGGGGCCGAGAAAGCCGAAGATTTCTCCGGGCGCCACCTCAAAGCTGATCGCATCCACCGCCACCCTCTCGCCAAAGACGCGAGTCAGCGCATCCGCCTGAATGGCAGCGGTGGCGTTCATCGAGTGGCTAATGCAAGCGATACGCCGCGTGACACGCCACGCACTGCTGCATCACCGTGCCCAGCGCAGCAAGTGCGGGCCGCACGTCGTTGCTGACGCTTGCGTTCTGCGCTTCGACCGCGAAACGGCTCGCTGACCGGTGCATCTGGGTCCCGACGTCCTGCATCCCTNNCCCTTGCGGCATGTAGGGCGCGATGTGCGCGGCACCGTGCAGCTCGAGGGAGCTCATGCCCAGCCGCTGTTCAGCGATCCGCGCCGCCTGGTCGAAGTCGCTCTTCGACAGTGCGACGTCGATCTCCTGCAAGGCCAGCAAATGGTCACGCATGCTGGTGATGGTGTGCAGGCGCATCGGCTCGGGGAACTTGACCAGTTGCCGCGCGTCGGCCTGGCCGGCGACCGGGGCCATCATGTCGTGCTGGTGNNCGGCCCCGATGGCTGCCAACGCCACACCAAGAATCACTTTGAGACGCATGCCATAACCTGGGAAAGAATTGCGATGGTGGCATTATCGCGTTGACGGTGCGCAACGCGTATGACTCAGATCATATGGCACGGACTTGTTATACAAGACCCAGGCGGTGGTCCCGTCGGACAACCACGCCGTCCTGCTCCAGCCGTGCCAGCGTCCGATACAGGCTCTCGTGCGTGAGTCCCAGCTCCCTGGCGAGATCCTTGACGCTGCCCACGAGCGCCACTTCGCAGCGCGGTCCCTTGCCGTCGGTGTGCAGGTAGTGCAACACCCGCTCGGCCGCCGATTTCAGCGCCAGGCGTTCGAGCCGTGCCCGTGCAGCATGCAACTGCCGGGCGAGCAGCGCCACCCATTGCTGGGCGAACTCCGGATCTTTGGCCAGCAGCTCGCGGATCTTGCCGGCAGGGAACGCGAGCAACGTCGACGGCTGCGAGGCAATCGCGTTGCAGTGATAGCGTGGCGCGTTGAGCGCCGCCTCCGCGAAGAACTCGCCGCCGCCCGCGCGATGCAAGGCGATTTCGCTGCCATCCTTGGCAAAGCGGGAGAGGCGAACTTCGCCGTTGAGCACGAGGAACACGGCCTGCACCGGATCGCCTTTGCGGAACACCCACCCGTCTTTCGGGCAGGTGATCTGGCGGCCGAGCGTCCGCAGTGCCGCGGGCAGATAGGCAGGGAGGTTGGCCAAGGTCGCGCGCGCCATGATGGGCTCAGGCTACGCCATTATCGCCGCTGTTGCCGGGAGTCGAAGTTCGTCGCCGGTATCGTCCCCTGCGCGCGCTTCCACGGCAGAGTCAGAATCGCTTCCAATCCTCCCTCCGGATGATTGCGAAGTCGCACCTCGCCTGCATGCGCTCGCGCGATGTTGCGCGCGATGCTCAAGCCCAGCCCGGTGCCACCGGTTTCCCGGCTGCGCGAACGTTCGAGCCGATAGAACGGTTCGAACACCGTTTCCAGTTCACCCTCCGGTATTCCGGGACCGTGATCGCGGATTCGAAGCGTGAGTTCGGTGGCGCCTTCCTCGATACGAATCTCCGCCCGCTGGCCATACGTGGTCGCGTTGTCGATCAGATTGGAGATGCAGCGCCTGAGGAACTGCGGTGCGCCGAAGTAGGGCTTGGCAACGTGTCCGGCTATCGTCACCATGCGCCCCATCGCTTCGTTGTCGGCCTGCAGACTTTCGAGGAGTCCCATGATGTCGACATTCTGCTCCGGCTCGCGGTTGCTCAGTCCCCGCATGAATTCCAGCGTCTGGGTCACCATCGACTCCATTTCCAGCACATCCGTTTCGAAGTTTTCGCGCAGGTTTTCGTCCTCCAGCATCTCGGCACGCAGCCGCATGCGTGTCAGCGGAGTCTTGAGGTCGTGCGACATGGCGGTGAGCAGGCGTGTCCGTTCGTCGATGAACCGGACGAGGCGGGTCTGCATCGTATTGAAAGCGTGGGCGGCCCGACTGACCTCGAGCGGACCGCCTTCCGGCAACGGCGGGCGATTGATGTCGCGCCCGAGGTCGTCGGCGGCCGAGGCGAGCAGATGCAGCGGGCGCGTGACCCAACGCACTGCGATGTAAGACAGCAGCAGCACGGCGGCCAGCAGGGTCAGCAAGGTAGCCAGGAGTCGCCATGGGAGACTTGCCGACTCCTGGGTGATCTGGGTATCGAAGGTTGCCCAGGTTCCATCCTGCAGTCGAACCTGCGTCAGTACCGAGATGCCGTCGGGAGGAAACCGATGCATGCCGCCCGGGCCCATCGGTCCGCCCATGGGAAAGTGGCCGTTTGCGCCAGCCGGTCCTTGTGCCCAGCCGGGTGGTGTCCCGGTGATCGTCACCCGGACGGGCCGTTCATCGCCCAGCGCAGAGCGCAGCACCGCCGAAAACATCGCTGCGCGAGGCCCCCCCGCCGACGCTGAGTCCTCGGCCATGGGCGCGCGATCCAGCGAGACCACCAGCGGCGGCACGTTCAGAATTCCAGCGATCCGGGCGCGCTCGGAAGGGCTGAAGGAGTCCAGCAGCCTGACGATGTCGGCGATCCGTTGCGCCGGCTGCATGCCGCTCGCGCGGACGAGCACCGAATCGCGCTCGACGAAGTTGATCGCCGCGCTGAGCAACTGCGCGCAGATCAGTCCGCTGACCAGCACGAGCATCAAGCGGCCGAACAGCGACCGCGGCAGCAGGCGCATCACGGCTCTCCCGTCACCGCCACCGCGAGCACATAGCCTTCGCCGCGCACGGTCTTGATCAGTTGCGGCTCGCGCGGATCGTCGCGCAGCCGATGCCGAAGGCGGCCAACCTGCACGTCGATGCTGCGGTCGAGCGGGTCGGCTTCCTTGCCCTGCGTGAGATCCACCAACTGGTCACGATTGAGCACCCGATTCGGGTGATTCAGAAAGATCCGCAGCAATCGATACTCCGCGCCCGCAAGCGGCGTGACCACGCCCTCCGCCGAAATCAGTTGCCGCTGGACCGTGTCCAGCACCCAGTCGGCAAACCGGATACGCCGCGCAGTGTCGGGGCGGAGGTTCTGCGGCAGGCTGCGCGCG
>PLYG01000200.1 GCA_003153335.1 Betaproteobacteria bacterium
ATTGGCCTGCCGCGCGAATACTTCGGCGATGGCACCGCGCCCGACGTGCTCGCGGCCGTCGAAGCGGCGCTCACGGAATACCGCAAGCTCGGCGCCCAGATGGTCGAGATCAGCCTACCCAACGTGGAACTGTCGGTGCCGGTCTACTACGTGATCGCGCCGGCCGAAGCCTCGTNNATCCTGATCGGCACCTATGTGCTCTCGGCCGGCTACTACGACGCGTATTACCTGAAGGCGCAGCAGGTCCGGCGGCTGATTGCCGACGATCATGTGCGCGCGTTTCGCGACATCGACATCATCATGGGTCCCACCGCACCGTCGACCGCATTCCCGTTCGGCGACAAGGCCGACGACCCGGTGCAGATGTACCTGAACGATATTTTCACCATCGCGGCCAATCTCGCCGGCCTGCCGGCGATGAGCGTCCCGTGCGGATTCGACGGCCGTGGGCTGCCGGTCGGGCTGCATCTGGTGAGCAATTACTTCGACGAGGCGCGGATGCTGGACATCGCGCATCGCTATCAGCAGGCGACCGACTGGCATACGAGGCGTCCCGCCGGGGTGACAGCATGAAATGGGAAGTGGTGATCGGTCTGGAGACGCACGCGCAACTCTCCACCGTGTCAAAAATCTTTTCCGGCGCCTCAACCGCATTTGGCGCGGCGCCCAACACCCAGGCCTGCGCGGTCGACCTGGCGTTGCCCGGTGTGCTGCCGGTGCCGAACAAGGGTGCGGTCGAGCGCGCGATCCGGTTCGGGTTGGCCGTGGGCGGGACCATCAATCGCCGGTCAGTCTTCGCGCGCAAGAACTACTTCTATCCCGATCTCCCCAAGGGCTACCAGATCAGCCAGTACGAGATTCCCGTGGTCCAGGGCGGCACGCTGACCATCGAAGTCGCAGGAGTACGCCCGGACGACCAGGCCGTCGACAAAGTCGTCCGGCTCACGCGCGCGCATTTGGAAGAGGACGCCGGCAAATCGCTGCACGAGGACTACCGCGGCATGACCGGCATCGATCTCAACCGCGCCGGCACGCCGCTGCTGGAGATCGTGTCGGAGCCCGACCTGCGCTCGGCCGAAGAAGCGATCGCGTATGCGAAGCAACTGCACGAGCTCGTCCAATGGCATGGCATTTGCGACGGCAACATGCAGGAGGGCTCGTTCCGCTGCGACGCCAACGTGTCGGTGCGCCCCGTGGGCCAGAAGGAATTGGGCACGCGCTGCGAAATCAAGAACCTGAACAGTTTCCGGTTCATGGAAAAGGCGATCGAGTACGAAGTCAGAAGGCAAGTCGCACTGATCGAAGATGGCGGCCGCGTCGTCCAGGAGACGCGGCTCTACGACCCGGACAAGGACGAGACGCGGTCGATGCGCAGCAAGGAAGATGCGATGGACTATCGCTATTTTCCGGATCCCGACTTGCCGCCGCTGGTCATCGATGAGGCGTGGATCGAACGGGTGAGGGCGGCTATGCCCGAAACGCAGGAAGCGAAGAAGGCGCGCTTCATGAGCCAGTACGCGCTGTCGGCGTATGACGCGCGCCTGCTGTCGACTTCGCGTGCGACTGCCGACTATTTTGAAAGCTGCGTCAATACACTGAGAATCCAAAGTCCCGAGCTAGATTTGAGCCGGCTCGCAAAGGCATCCGCGAATTCAATTCTGGGGATGGTCATCACAGCACTCAAACGCGATGAAGTTGATATTTCCAGCTCACCGGTATCCGCCGAGGAGTTGGCTTGGATCATCATCAACACTGAAAGAGGCGCAATCAGTTTGAAGACGGCGAAAGAGGAGCTTTTCCCGAGAATGTGGGCGGCAAACCTTGCTGCCATGCGAGATGAAAGAGCAAAGCCTGTACATGGCTTTGTTGTCGCAACTTTACCGAGAATGACGGCGTCAATTTCTGCGACGGTCACTAAATTGATTTCCGCGATGGGTGCAGAACAAATCTCCGACACCGGCGTCATCGAAAAAATTGTCGACGAAGTGCTCGCCGCGAACGTGCAACAGGTCGCCGACTTCAAGGCCGGCAAGGAAAAGGCTTTCAACTCCCTGGTCGGCCAAGTGATGAAAGCGACCAAGGGCAAGGCCAACCCGGCGCAGGTCAACGAACTGCTGAGGAAAAAGCTGCCCGGCTGACCGGGTACGCGCTGGCGGCGCAATCCTGCACTAGGTGCCGATATTTTCAGCGCCGAAGCGCTGCTGCGCTTCAGGTAGTTCTTCCCGGATGGTGAGCCCTCGGTTGCAGGCTGCGCAGTCCGATGTAGCGGATGGCGTTACTGTTTTTTGGCCGCCGGGGTCTCGCTCGCCATCGAGGCGTTGAGTGCCCGGAAACGCAATTTCTGTTCTTCGTAGCGGTTGCTCACGGCGAGTGCATCCAGGTTCTTTTGCGCGATCAGCGTGTATAGCTTGGGAATTTCGGCCACAATGATCGCCAGTTCCCGCGTGAGTTTTTCCGGGAGCGGATTCGTTTCGTAAAACAGCTTTTCCTTCTCCAGCGCAGCCACCCGTCTTTGCAGCGCCTTGATCCGCGCCTCGGCGCTGAGGATACTGGCCCCGACCAGCGCCAGATTGCGCCGCTTGGCCAAATCGATGTCGCTCTCCGACGTGTACGACGACAGCAGCGCATTGTCCTGTCGCCGTTTTTCGACGAGAGCCCGTTCGGCCTGGCGCTGCTGTTCCAGTTTTTCTTCCTGCCCCTTGCGTTGTTCCGGTGTCTGGATCGGTTCGGTGACTTTTTTGGCTATCCCCTGCTTGTCAAGTTCAACCCTGCCGCGATTCGCGGCTTCGGCCGGAAGGCGATCGGTGTATTGGACGTGCCCCTTTTCATCGATCCACTTGTAGGTTTCGGCCGACGCAGGTGTTGCGGCGACCAGTCCGGCCGCGAGCAACAACAACACCGGCGGATTGAATTTAGCGCACCCCATACGCCTCCCGGTAAGCTTCGATCTTCGGCAGATATTCGGCCAGTTCAGGCCGGCCGCGCATGAACGTGAACAAATCGTCCAGCGCCGCAATGGCGACGACCCGGACCCCATACTCCTGTTCGAGTTCCTGCACCGGCGACTGCTCGCCGCGGCCGCGTTCCTGCCGGTCCAGCGCGATCAGAATGGCGGCAGGCTGCGCGCCATGCGCCTTGATCAGGTCGATCGCTTCGCGCTTGGCCCCGCCGTCGGTGATCACGTCATCGACAATGAGCACCCGGCCCTTGAGCGGCGCGCCGACGATGGTCCCGCCCTCGCCGTGATCCTTGGCTTCCTTGCGATTGAAGCTGTAGGGCAGGTTGTGGCCTCGGGCCGCCAGCGCAACCGCCGTCGCGGCGGCAAGCGGGATACCCTTGTACGCCGGACCGAACAACTGGTCGCATAGGATGCCGCTCGCCAGGTAGGCATCGGCATAGAACTCGCCCAGACACCGCAGCGACTCACCGTCGTTGAAGAGTCCGGAGTTGAAAAAATAAGGCGTGTTGCGCCCGGACTTGGTCACGAACGAACCAAATTTCAGGACGCCCTGTGCCAGGGAAAAGTCCAGGAAGGCCTGCCGGAAATCGGGGACGGGAACGCTCATGCCGGAAATTGTAGCCTGCCGCGCGCATTTCGCCTATGACTTCGGCATGGCTGGAGTGGGGCTTGCTTTGCCTTCATGGTACGCTCGCGCCTTCCATTTTTTTGCTGCGCGCCCGATGCGGGTCATTTCACTCAACGTCAACGGTATTCGCTCCGCCGAAAAAAAGGGGCTGTCGCGCTGGCTGGAAAAGGCCGGGCCGTGGGACGTTCTGTGCGTGCAGGAACTCAAAGCCGGTCCTGACGACGTCCCGGAGACCATGCGTGCCCCGCAAGGAACGGTGGCGTTTTTCAATCCCGCCTTGAAAAAGGGCTACAGCGGCGTCGGTCTCTATGCCAGGCGCGCCCCGGACCATGTCGAGCACGGCTTTGGCCACAAGGAATTCGACGGCGAGGGCCGCTATCTGCAGGCCGACTTCGGCAATCTGAGCATCATCAGCCTTTATCAGCCGTCGGGCTCGAGCGGCCCGGAGCGGCAGGCGGCCAAGTTCCGGTTTCTGGACGCCTTCCTGCCCCATCTGAAAAAGCTGAAACGCGCCAAGCGCGAAGTGTTGCTCTGCGGCGACTGGAACATCGCGCATCAGCCCATCGATCTCAAGAACTGGCGCAGCAACCAGAAGAACTCGGGCTTTCTGCCCGAAGAACGCGCGTGGCTCACGCATGCGTTCGACAAGCTCGGCTATGTCGACGTGTTCCGTCAGCTCGACCCGCGACCCGAGCAGTACACGTGGTGGAGCAATCG
>PLYG01000393.1 GCA_003153335.1 Betaproteobacteria bacterium
TCGATCCACGCGGCGGCTACCGGCTTGCCATCTGCACCCCTGATTCGAGCCAATTGCATCATGTCTGTCTCTCCTTTGAAGTTCGGGTCAAACGGCCGCGCTGGACCGCATTGGCGAATGCAACGCGCGAGTAATGTGAGCTGCCTGTGTGCGGACGATTCGGATCAGGTCTTCTCGGACCTGGGAGTAGCGTGAGCTCGGTGCACCTAGATTGAGCCCAGCGATCACATCCCCGTCGGGACCGAAAACCGGAGCCGAAACGCCAGATGCTCCCTCGACGTTAGCGTCTTGCACTTCCACATAGCCAGCTTTGCGGCCTGCCCGCAGGATCTGCCGGATCTTTTGTGGATCGGTCACCGCGTGCGGCGTAACGGCTACGAGAAGCGAGGGCTTCAACCAACGCTCAGCTTTCTTCTCAGGCATGTGGGCCAGCATGACAAGGCCAATGGACGTGCAGTGCGCGTGTCGGAGATGCTCGAGTGATGCGTCATATCGCACCTCTCTTGGACTGACGGCCTTTGCCAGGAATTGAACGCGGCCGCCGCCGGTCATCATGCCGATGAACGCAGACTCTCCACTGCTCTCAGCCATGCCCTGCATCACGGGTCGGGCAATACCGAGCAGTCGCGTGCGGACGCCACCCACCCAACCTACTTTCAACTCTGCCGGTAAGGCATAGCCAGCGTCACTTCGAACCAGGTAGCCGCGGCCGGCCAGAGTCAATAACAGAGCCTGAGCACTGCTCTTTGGCAACTCAAGGCGCTTGGCGACCTCGGAGACGCCGAGCGGTTCCGAGGCGACGGCGAAGAACTCCAACAGATCGAGCACTCGAATCGCGGACTTGACTGGGGCGTTCACACGTGTGAACGAGTGAGTGTACATATGAACAATCCTAGGCGTGCAAAGTCTTATTGTCAAGGTAGCGGCACAGGTAGCGGCACTATGATGTCGGGAGCAAATAGGTTGTCCGGTTCTTAGGGAAACCAAAGGGCACTGCCTCTGGTCATCGAGCAGTTGTCCCTACGGCGCGTTGGCGATCCTGGTCAGGCAGTTGGCACGGGCGCAGCCGGCCGATCAACGAGCGTGACATCGCATTCCGCATCAAGCGCCGCCCGTTTTCGTGATACCTGCAGTGGCGATGCCGGGATGCGCGCAGCATTCTGGGCGATGGCCCACTTCTGCTCGTAGCTGAGAGTCGGCCATGCGGCACGCACTCCCGCACTCCGGCCGAGATATGCATCTGCCAGTCCGTGGTATCCGTGTCCGAAATGATAGCGATTTCAAGCACGCTTCGCGAACTATCGGCGGGTGCCGCACCCGTGTCAACCGCGCGTCTGCATGATCGAACGCCCGAAAATCCCGCTCTTGGGCGGCGCCCCGGGCGGCCGTAACCAGCCTTGCTCGCCGCATCGTCGTGCAGGAAATAGCGCAGCCGCTTGGGTACGGACAACACCACCGCTTTGCGTGCTTGGGATTCCGCTTCGCGGCAAGCAACTGCCGCAGCGGCAACGGCGGCAGCACGTGATCGCGTAGATGCGCCGCGGTCGCCACCATGCGCCGGGCGTTGCACGACGGGCATACCGCCCGGCCTTGGCCGGAGCAAGCCACCAAGAAGTCGCGCCCGCACTCGTTGCAGAAGGCCCTGGCAAAGCCATTGGCAAGGATTGTTCAGCGACAATTACATTTGCCGGCGCGCGGCACTCCTCGCCGCGCAGGCGTGTTCACCGAGTGCTGCGCACCCTTGAAAATCACCAGTAGCCACGCGCGCAGCCGCCATCGGCTGCGTTACTAGCCGAGACGGGCGCCGGACTCCTTTACAGCCTGTTTCCAGTGCTCGATCTCACTGCGAATGGCGGCCGCGAATTCCGCTGGTGACGAGGCCATCACATCCATCGACTGGCGGTCGAGCTGCTCGCGGATTTCCGGATCGGCAAGCACTTTGACGATGTCGGCGTGCAGGGCCTTCAGCGTTTCGGGCGGCAGGCCCGCGCGCGCGACTGGCGTCAACTAATGCGACCGCTTGAACTTGTTCGCGCCCGCCGTGGACAAGCCACCTGCCCACAGGACGAGCCTGTGGACAGCCCCTGGCGGGGTTCGTGGCTTGACCACCGCTCCCCGGCAGATGCCTACGGCCTGACGCGCTTCGCTTGCCAAACAACCATTGAAAAGGAATCAAGGAAACAACAGGCAAAACACTCTGACCATCAATAAATCTCCCCGCCTCCACCGGCCAGGATAGTTGACGCCGGGCGGCCAGGATAGTTGACGCCGTCCAGACCCGCCAATACCGGCCGCGAGGGCTATCTCGACTCAGCTCACCCGCCCCGCCGGCTGCTGGGCTATCCCGCCGGCGCCGCCAAGCCCGATACCGGGCCAACCAGCGCCAAACCGTAAGCCGCGCGGACCGCGAACCGCGTTGTCAGACGACCGTGATCTTCGCTCCAGAGAAGAGCGCGGGATCGAGGAAAGATCCATCATCAGGACCGAGCGGACCGTCGTTGGACCGCAGCGACACTTGATAGGGTCCCTGGCCATGCCGCGCGAGGTGATCTCGCTCCTCGCCTGACCTCGGCTCTCGCACCTGGATCCAAGCCCCTTTGATGAAAAAGAGGCGGCGCATGCGCCCCTCCGGATCCACCGTGGATTGCGGTTCGGTTCCTAAAATCGCTTCGCATGCCTTCGATGAGGTATCGACGTCCCGCACCAATAACGTTATGCCCGCAACACCTTGCGAGCCGTTTTCGTGCCGGATCTGATCCGCCGCGTGCGGAACGCGGACGGCGCGCGGCGTCGTGTCCTCGATCATGAACGGCCAGCCGTTCTGCCCCGTCAGACCCGGTGGAGTGCTCAACAACCACTCGATGCGGATGCCGTCCAGAGTGGCGCGTGCCATCGCGAAAGGCTTTGAATACTCGATTCCCGCCTCGTGGATTCTGGCGACCTCAGTGTTCAGATCGGCACCGAGGAGGCAGAAGTCCACCAGACCGCCGCCATTGCGGATGCGACCAAACCAGCGGTGCTCCGCGGTCCGCCCTTGTGGCGTCGGCGCAATGAGCTCCATGTAGCTGCCGTCTGCAAAACCGATCAGCGCATTGTGTGTGTTGCCGCTCCCATGAACACCGCCTGGAACGACCGTAAAGCCCGCGACTCTGGCGTTGACGATCGCCCCGTCCAAGTTGTTGGAAGCGATGACGACGTGATCGATCGAGAAGGACATGCTGGATGGCGCTTATTGCGGCTGGATGTTGAACTGCTTCGCCAGGGCGGTGAATCGCTCGATGTCTTTCTGGATCGTGGCCGCGAACTGGCCCGCTGTGCTCCCAACAGGCTCCAGGCTTCGCGAGGCAAACGCCTTCTTACCTTCGGGGCTGTTCACGTACTTAGCTGTCGCCGCCTGAATGCGCTCGACGATCGCCGCGGGCGTGCCTGCCGGTGCCACGATGCCATACCAGAACTCGGAATCGAAGCCTTGCAGCCCGACGGCCTTGCCTGCTTCGGAGAAGAGAGGCACACCCGGCATCGAGGGAGTGGGACTCGTGACGGCGAACGCCTTCATCTTTCCTGCAGCGACGAGCGGCGTTGAAGCTCCGGGATTGTCAAGGAACAACTGTACCTGATTCCTCATCAGGTCAGGGTAGAACTGAGACGACCCTTTGTAAGAAACGTCCACGATCTCCGTACCACTCAGCGCCTTCATCTGCATGGTGAGCAGGTACCCAAGCGTCGACGTGCCGACATTCGCGAAATTGAGCTTGCCCGGATTTGCCTTCGCATGGGCGATCAACTCGGCCAAGTTCGAGGCGGGCAGTGTGGGACTACCGATCAGCACATACGAGGTTGAAGCGATCTGCGTCACCGGTGCGAAGTTCTTGAGGGCGTGGTAGGGGACATTATTTTGAAGAACCATCGCGGCTGGATGGGTGCTCGATGTGGCAAGACCGATCGTGTAGCCGTCCGATGCTGCTGTCGCCACAGCATTCGCGCCAATGGTGCCGCCTGCGCCAGCCTTGTTCTCCACGACCACAGGCTGCCCGAGCTCGGTCGAAAGGCCCTGCGCGAGGGCTCGCGCGACTCCATCAGTACCGCCACCCGGCGGGAATGGAACGATAAGTTTGATGGGCTGGCTCGGCCAGGTTTGGGCGAGTGCCGTGCCGGAGGCGAAGCCCAATGCCACGGCGATGATTGCGACGAAACGGGCGGGACAAACCATGGCTTACTCCTTTTCCCATTCGATGGTGTTTCGAAGCGTCGGGAACCCTTCGATCTGTACCTCCATCACGTCGCCTTCCTTCAGGAAGACTGGCGGATTCTGGATGATCCCGATGCCGAGCGACGTCCCGGTCGTGATGACGTCGCCTGGATTCAGCGTGATGCGCGCCGTGATGTACTCGATCATCTCCGCGACGCTATGCACCATGTCGTTCGTCGAGAACCGCTGTCTCTCGACGCCGTTCACGCGGCAGAGGAGCGTGAGGTTCTGCGGGTCGACACCGCTCGCCGGAATCAGTGTAGGCCCAAGGGGGCCGAACGTGTCGACGGCTTTCAACGGGATGATGATGCTGCCGGATTCCTTCGGACGCGGAATGATCTTTGCGGTCAGGTCGTTGCAAGCCGTATAGCCGCCTACATAATCCAGAGCGTCCTTTGCTTTGACGCGTCGTGCGGTCCGGCCGATGACAACGCCGAGTTCCGCTTCAAAGTCGACCTTGTCGATCACCTTCGGAACGCGCACCGGGTGGTCGTGGCCGATCGCGCTCCCCGGCATTTTGGCGAACAGTTCGGGATGCTTGTTGAACGGCAACCCCTCTTTCGTGGCCAGCGCCTTGTAGTTGTAGCCGAGGCCGAGAAAGACGTAAGGGGTCGTTGGCGCCAGAAACTCGACGCGATTGGCCTCGATTCCCTTCCCGGCTGCCAGCGCCTTGTTCGCGTACGACTCGGCGCGCGCAAGTGCCACATCACCCCCGGACATCAGAACAGCGAGATCGGCAAATGCCGCATCGGCCGCAGTGGGTAGCTCGACCACTTTGCCGTCGATCCACGCGGCGGCTACCGGCTTG
>PLYG01000534.1 GCA_003153335.1 Betaproteobacteria bacterium
CCAAACGCGTGGCCGTTACCGACTCCCGCTGCCAGCGGCGCCAAAGACGGCGGGGCGTCGAACAAATGAAACGTCTTGATTTCAGCTCGCCACGAGCGAAGCGGACCGCAGCGTTGGCGTTGCTGTTATCCGCAGTCCTTGCGCTGACGGCGCTGATCGCCGCACCGGTGTTCAAGTTGCATGAGCACTACGATACTGCGCTCGAAACGCTGCAATTCCGATTCAACAAGCTGCGCGGCGTCGCCGCGCAAAAGGCCGAGATACAAAAGGGCTTGGCTGCGGTCAAGGGCGAAAACGCCGCAAGGTTCTTTTTGAAGAATTCCGCGCCTAACCTGGCTGGGTCGGAGTTGCAGGATCTGGTTCGCGCTGCCGTCGAAAAGGGCGGTGCGCGTCTGACCAGCGTGCAAGTCGCGGCGCCGAAGGAAGAAGGGCGTTACCGCCAGATCGTGCTCAACATACAGGTCATCGGCAATATCATGACATTGCAAAAGACGCTACAGGCGCTGGAAAGTGGACTACCCTACGTATTTGTCGATACGTTGCGCGTCAACAGTACGCAGTTTCGCGGAGCGCGCGCGAACCCCGGACTCGAGCCCGAAGTGACGGTGCAGATCGACGTCAGTGCTTATGCGCCGATTGCGGGGAAATAGATGGCACGCCTGCTGACCTGGTGGTGGATTCCCTTTGCCGCGGTGTTGGCCGCGGTGATTGCGTGGGAGACCAACTGGGGTGAAGCGCTTCATAGTCCCCTGGTGATTCCGCCTGCGCCGGAAGCGAAGCCCGTCGCGCCGGCGCTGCTGCCGGAGTACAAACCGACCGCCGGGCCCGAAGCCTACGCCGAAGTGATCGACCGGCCGCTGTTCTCGCCGACGCGCCGGCAGGCGCCGCCTCCACCGCCCCCCGAACCACCCAAGCCGCCCACACAGGTGATGCAGACTGGCCAGTATCAGCTCACGGGCACGATACAGGTCGGCGACAAGCTGTATGCATTCCTGAAAGAAACCAAAGGCGGCAAAGGTGTCCGGGCGGCGCAAGGCGACATGCTTCCCGGCGGCATGAAGCTTGCAAAGGTCGAGCCCGACAAGGTGCTGTTCACCCAGTACGATAGCGAGGAGGAAGTGAAGTTGCAGGTATCGAAGTCGACACGCACGACACCCGTCCCACCGCCGGGCATGCCCGGCGCACCCGCGCCGCAGGGGGGCGTGCCCTTGCCCCAGCCTACGAGCGCGCGTCCGAACGTCGAGCCCGCGCCTCCTAACCCGGCGACCGGCCGACCTACCGGGTTGCCCTTTGTGCCTGGCGTAACAACACTGGCACCGTTTGTGCCCGGCGTTCCCGGCGCCGCCACCAGCAGAAACGAGGGCAGCAGTGACGTGCCACCCCGGCGACGAGGAGCAATGCAGTGATTCATTCTTACCCCCCCTTACCAGCGGGCGGCGCAAATCGCCGCAGCGAGGAACCATCCATGCGATATCAAGGCATTTCACTGGCTCTTGTTCTGGCGGCAACGGCACTTCTGCAAGCCTGCGCGACGCCAGTGACCGACGACCAACTGGATGCGCGCGCCCTGGCCAGGTCGACGCCCCACAGCTACAACACATTCATCGCCGGTATCGAGCAGCAGGCAAGGGACGCCCAGCTCAAAGCCACCGACACCCAATCCAGGGGCGACAAGGAGCGCGCCGAGGCGAACGAACGCTACAAGATTTTTAGTGGCACCGGCCAAACGGTCAAGGCGAGCAGCGATTCGAATCAGGCAACCGGCGCTACCACGGCATCCCTGTCGTTTGAGGCTACCGACATCCGCGACGTGGTCAAGACCGTATTGTTCGACATCCTTGGCGAAAATTACTATATCGACCCGCAAGTTGGCGGTAGCGTGACGTTTCGAACGGTCAAGCCGATACCCCGGGATTCGCTGGTCCCGATCCTCGAGTTGCTGCTCCGTGGCGTCAATTCCGCCCTGGTGAAGGAAGCGGGCATTTACAAGGTGATCCCGGCCGCGCAGGCAGTGCGAGGAACCATTACGCCGCAACTGATCGGGGGGACAGCCACTGTTCCGTCCGGCTACAGTGTGGTGGTGATGCCGCTCAAATTCATCGGCATCAAGGAAATGTTGCGCATCCTCGAGCCTTTTGCCAAGGAGTTGACTTCGATCCGGGGCGACGAATTGCGCAATCTCGTGATTCTCACCGGAACGGAGCGCGAGCTGCGGCATTTGCTCGAGACCATCGAGATGTTCGATATCGACTGGATGGCCGGAATGTCGGTCGGTTTCTTCCAGCTGCAGAGCGTGGACGTGAAGAACGTGATGAAGGAACTCGAAGCCGTGTTCGGTAAGGAGATGGGTCCATTGGGCGGGTTGTACCGGGTCGTTCCGATCGAGCGGCTCAATGCGCTGCTGGTCATTTCGCCGCAAAAGGCCACCATCGACAAGGCGCGCGAATGGATCGAGCGCCTGGACAGTGGCGGCAACGCCGACGGGCAACGATTGTTTGTGTTTCATTTGCAGAACGCGCGTGCCGACAAGCTCGCGCCCATCCTGCAACAGGCGTTGACCGGACGGCAGCAGCCGCAGACCACGTTGCCGCAGGTGGCGCCCGGACAGACGCCGGTCCAGCTCGGAACAGCGGGGCTGCAACCCTCGCAGACCAATCAGCCGGTGGCGGCGACGGCCCAGTTTGTCCGTCCCGGCCAGCCGGCGGCGGTGACGGGATCCAGCGCGGGAGCCGAACTAGCCGTGTCGCGCAATGTGCAAATCATCGCCGACAAGGACAACAATGCGATCGTGATCCTGGCCACGCAGGCCGAGTATTCGCTGATCGAAGGCGCGATCAAGAAGCTGGACCTGGCGCCGCGCCAGGTCTTGGTCGAGGCAAAGATCGCCCGCGTGACGCTGACCGGGAGCTTCAAGCTCGGCCTGAACTGGGCGTTCCAGAACGGATTGCGCATCGGCACCGGCAACATTCTGAGCATCAATCCGGCGGCGTCGAATACGGCGACGAATCCCTACGCGATTTCAGACGTGACCAAATTTGTCACGGGTAGCGGCTTCAACTATGCGTGGAGCAATGCCCTCAACGGCGGTGGTACCATCAATGCAATTTTCGACCTGCTCGCCGTCGATTCCCGCACGCGCGTCGTTTCGACCCCGTCGCTGATTGCAACCGATAATCAGAAATCACAAATTCAGGTAGGCCAGAGCATTCCGACCGTGACCGGTTCGACCGTTGTTACGCCGGGCACAGTGACGTCGGGTCTCGTCACTTCCAATCAATACGTGGACACTGGTGTGCAGCTCTCGGTAACCCCGCGGGTCAATGCCGGCGGGCAGATAACGCTGGACATGTCCGTCGAATTGAGCAGCGTTGCGGATACATCGCCGGTTGCCGGGACGCCCGCGTTCAACAAGACTTCCGCGCAGAGCATCATCACCGTGCACAGCGGGCAGACGATACTCCTGGGTGGCCTGATCGAGGAAACCTCGGGGAAAAGCAGCACCGGGCTCCCGTTTATTTCCCAGATTCCAGTGCTGGGTGCGCTATTCGGGGAACAAAACACCAACAACAACCGTCAAGAGCTGGTCATGCTGATCACGCCGACGCTGATTCCCGCGAACCAGGATCTGACGGACGTGACCAACGAGCTTCGGAAAAAGATGCAGTATCTGCAGGAAGAGTTTCCTTCCCGCAAAGTCAATGACCCGGCCGCGGTGCCCATGCCCGAAGAGGGCGTACGCAAGTAGCCGGTCTGACAGAGGGGCCGTCGCAAGGTTGGCAACTTCCGGAGTGTTGTATCGTCGCAACATGGAAAGTTCGTTTCCCGCAATTCAGTCTAGCTATTGACGGAAAGGGGCAATTTCGATAACCTTTTCGCAGGTGTGCATCGCGGGGGGCGGTAGTGCCGGCAAGCCGGGGGTCTGCTACATTGCCGGTTCGGTTTTTTCGCTCATTCAAGAGGTTGAATCATGCTTTTTCTCCGTCGTCTGCACGGTCGGTTTTTGTTGTGCCATGCGCTGCGTTTGGTCAAGTTTGGAATCGTCGGTGCGGCATTGGTGATTTCCGCGTGCGCCACTGTGCCGCGGGATCACTCCGTCGATGCCTATGCTGGCAAAAGCATCGAGGACCAGGTCAGGGAGCGTGCGACCAAGAGATGGGACGCTTTGATTCACGGCGATCTGGATAGCGCTTATGCCTATTTCAGCCGGGCGACCAAAGCGACGTATCCGATCGAGTTGTATCGGGCAAAGACGCGGCCGGGAATATGGCGGGAAGCCAAGGTGGAATCGGTGAACTGCGCCGACGGATTGTGCGAGGTTGTGGTCATCATCGACCTTGATCACCGCCGGCTCAAAGGGGCCAGCACCTCAGTTGCCGAGCGCTGGATCGTTCAGGATGGGTTGGCGTGGTATGTTTACAACGGTTAGAAGAATTGTTGCAGAGGAGGACGGGTATGCGCGCAACAAACCATTTGTAAGTTCAACAAAGATGTAATAAGATGATGCTGCTGTTGATTCTAAAGTGATCACTTTAAATCTGAACTAAAGGAGTTATCAAAAACATGAGTACCTTCAAGCAAAAATCCCTGTTCGCCGCCCTTGCTGGTCTGGGTGTGCTGGGCGTCGTTGATAGCGCGCAAGCTGTGCATATCAACAACGATGGTCTGGGCCAAGCGCTCATTTACCCGTACTACACCGTGCGTTCGACCGCCAGCGGCAACAACTACGTCACGGCGCTAACGGTCGTCAACACGACGTCCGCCGCCAAGGTGGTCAAGGTCCGTTTCCTCGAAGGCAAGAACTCGAGGGAAGTGTTGGACTTTAACTTGTTCCTGTCGCAATACGACGTGTGGACCGGGGGTATCGTTCCCGATCCTGCTGGCATCGGCGCCGGGTTGTTCACAAAGGACCACTCCTGCACGACGCCGGCAGTGTCGACCAGTGCCCTTACCCCCACCAAGTTCCGTAACGGCGCTTATGTCGGCGACACCGGCGGTGACACTCTTGATCGTACCAACGAAGGCTATTTCGAAATTCTCGAAATGGCTACGATCGTTCATGGTAGTGCGCTTGAGGCCGCGGTAACCCACGTGTCGAATTTGAGCGCACCCAATGCGTCGACGCCGTCCTGCACGGGCCTGCCAATTACCGCAGCGTTCCCGGCGGGACTTGCAGAGCCGACCGGCGGCCTGTTTGGTGACGCCAGCCTGATCAACGTCAATGACGGCACCGACTTCACGTACGATGCCGTCCCGCTGGACGGCTGGTCGAATACGGTGCAATGGACCGAACCTGGCTCGCAATTGCCGACACTGGCAAACGTTACTCCGAAGACCAGTGTGGTGATTGAAAACACGTCGACGGGTGGCGAAGTAGTCCGTTCGACGTGGGTCAATGGTCGCGATGCAGTAAGTGCAGTCATGATGCGTGCGGACGTGTACAACACGTACACAGTCGAGCCAAACCTCAAGGCGGCTACTGACTGGATTGTCACGATGCCTACCAAGCGTTTCTATGTATCGGTGGGTGGCGGGGCCGGAACTCCCCCATTCCAGAGCAACTTCCGCAACGGTTCGTGCGACAACATAGCCCTGACGTACTATGATCGCGAAGAGCAGAGTCCAGGTGCGATTACCGACTTTTCGCCGACGACGCCTGAGTCCCGCTCCCTGTGCTGGGAAGCAAACGTCCTGACGTTTACCGGCAATGGCGGTACGGTAACTGCCAGCAACGTTCTGCGGTCCACGAACTACGCCAACGTTGCGCTGGACAACCCGTGGATCAACGGCTGGGCCGACTTGAACTTCCCGTTTGATCCTGTCAATTTTGGCCTGACGCATTCGCTGACTCCCGCGCCGGGCGCCTCGAGTGTCTTCGATATCAACAGCGGCATCCTGAGCGCTGCGGCGAACGTGAGATACTTTGGTCTGCCGGTTATCGGCTTGGCGGTGGAGTCGTTCACCAACGGTTTGCTTCCGCCGAGTGGTGGGACGTCGGTGCTGTCGAACTACGGCGGCAACTTCATCCACAAGTACGCCCGCTGCATCTTCATGGCGCCAACGGATTTCCCAGTTTCCCCCACGGCTGACGTGTCGCCGGCGTTGTGCTTGGATATAATCCAAGGTCCTTAAGTACGGTAGTTGGTTTTCAGCAAATTGAAGGAGCGAACCGAAAGGTTCGCTCCTTTTTTTGCCTCCGTCTGCAGTCTGCCGTACGCCGTCCGTCGTCCGCCGTACGGTAGGAGGTGGGTATTTCCACGTATGTTATAATTCACACATAGCAGGAAATATCGGTATACTACAATTGTCGTTGTAGACCGTTGGCATTTTCATGGAGTTTTCAGACATGCGAAACAATACCTTACCGCGCGTAGCTCAAGTGCTTGGTTTTATACTCTCGATGCTGCTTGTGCCTGCGGTCCATGCACTGACACTTACCTTGACCGGAGACTGCACGAACGGTACCGTTGCTTCATTCAATGCATCGACCAACACACTGACCTGCACCACGACCACCGGCCCGACACCGCCGGGAACCTGCAACATTACGTCGGTTCCAGCCGCGGCCATACAAAGCGGTGTCGGCGTCAGCGCCGGCACGTCGGTGACGTTGACGGCGTTTTGCGCGACCGGCACCCCCCCAATTACTTATAGCTGGGACCATAGCGTTACAAACGCAGTAGCCTTCAATGCGCCTGCCACCCAGACAACCTACACCGTGACGACCTCTAACATCTCGGGCGCCGGACCCACGTTGACTGCCACGGTCTTTATCGCGTCCACAAATCAAGGAACCGCGCCGGGCAACTGCAGCATAGTCCAGACGCCGAATACCGTGGCTTCCGCGGTGGCGGCCGGAACAGTTGTCAACTTGAATATGACTTGCGCTGGCGGTAACCCGGCGACTTCGTGCGCGTGGAGCAACAACATCGTCGCGGGGTGCTCGGGCAACGTCACGGCGCCGTCAACCAATATCACCTATTCCGCAACCGCTTCCAATTCGTTTGGAACCTCCACGCCAGCTACGCCCACCACCATCCAGGTCCAAACCTCGACTACCGGCAAGAATTTCTGCACCGGTTCCGACCAGATCATTACGGTCGGCTGGCCCGCGAGCGGACAAGTGCGTCCCGGGACGAGCGGCTTAGGAAACCAGACACTGGCGTTCAAGATCACGATTCCATTGACCTTCAGTCCGGCGCTGAACATTGCGCATATGGGATTCGCTCACCTTATCGAAGTTCCGGGTACACCGGTCACGAGCCGAGATTTTACGGTCTCCAAGAATTCGTGCGATTTTCAATCCGGAACGTACCTTTACAACGACATCGGCTACGGCGATACGGCGCCAAGCATTAACTTCACGATTAACAATCCGAACTTCTCTAGAGCAGGCGCCGACTTCAACCTGAGTCCGGGCGATACGATCTATATGAACGTGCGCAATGCGAATAACGGCAGCCCGAGCTGCCCGGCGGGCGGCGGCGCCTGCAACGTGCTGTTCGACTTCGCGACACCGAACCGCTACTGACGCTCGCGGTCATAAGAGGGCCGGGTAAATCCCCGGCCTTTTTTGTTTTCCGCCGCCGGGTCATCGACTCGGCCCTCCACTATAATCCCGTTCCGCAACCGAGTTCCGAAACATGCCACGACACGCATTAATGAAAACCTTCGTCACCCTGATCGCCACAGCCACGCTCGCCATCAACCCGATCGGGTCGGCCACCAGCCAGACGCCGGATGTAACGCTTGCCCGCATTGGCGACGCCAGGGTCACTGTCGCAGACTACGAGGCGAGCATTCTGCGCATTCCGGAAAAGGATCGCTTTGGGTGGGCGATGAGCCAGGAACGTGTTAATAAGGAAATAGAGAATCTGCTGCGCGTCCGGACCATTGCCAACGAAGCAAAACGCACGGGCCTGGACAACGACCCGACTTTCAAGACACGGGTTACGCTGTACGCCGAACGCCTGCTCACCGAAGCAGTGGCCGCGAAAATCGACGCCGACTCAGCGAAGGAATTCGATACCAAACGCGCCGTTTACGTCGAGCGCGCCCGCGAGCAGTACCTGATCAACAAGCAGCAGTATCGAACCCCCGCCGAGGTGAAGGTTTCGCACCTTCTGGTGGCTCTCGAGGGCCGGACTGCCGAAGAGGCGCTGGTCAAGACCAAGACCTTGCGCGCGCGCGTTCTCGCTGGAGAATCGTTCGAGACGCTGGCGGAAGCCAATTCCGACGATCCTTCCGCCAAACTGAACAAGGGTGCACTTGGATATTTCGGTCCGGGACAGATGGACCCCGCGTTCGAAGCAGCCGCCTTTGCGCTGAAAACGCCGGGGGAGTTGAGCGAACCCGTCAAGAGCCAGTTCGGCTACCATCTGATCCGCTTCGACGACCTGAAGCCTTCCAGACAACTGACTTTCGAAGAGGTCTCTCCGGAACTCATGGGAAAACTCAAGTCGGAATTTCTGGAAACCCGCCGCGCACAGGTTATTCAGTCTACTTACGACCCGAGGCGCGCTGAATGGAACGAACCCGCAGTTGTCGGACTTAAAAAGACAGTAGACCCTGCGTTGCTCAAAGCCATGACGAAATAGCCCAGCCAGTCCTAACGTGCCAGCAAACGTCGTCGCGCGCCTTTATGCGCACCGCGCGCTGTTCCTCAACTTTGTCGGAAGAGAGCTCCGGAATCGTTACGTCGGCAGCGTCAGCGGCGCACTTTGGGCAGTACTGCATCCGATTGCCCAACTGGCGATCTTTGCCTTCGTGTTCGCCGCAATTTTCCGCTCACGCGCAGGGAATCTGAACGAATCCCAGTACATAGCCTTCTATGCCTGCGGCCTCTGGCCCTGGATCGCCTTTCGCGAAGGTTTGGCGCGAGGTACCGCGAGCCTGCAGAACGCGGCGCACCTGATCAAGAAAATCGCCTTTCCCAACGAACTCCTGGTCGGCGCGGCGGTAACCGCCACCTTTGTCGTGCACCTGGGCGGATTCGCCCTGGCGTTGGTTGTTCTGAAACTCTTTAACCAGCCGATCGACTTCATCGGCGTCCCGGTCGCCATCCTGAGCTGCGCAAGCCTGTACCTTGCCGCGCTGGGGCTTTCGCTCGCCTTGTCGGCGATTCAACTGATCATCCGCGATGTCGAGCAGGTCCTGGGACCGGTGCTGGACCTGTTGTTTTTCCTCACCCCCATTCTGTACCCGCTGGCGGCCGTGCCCAAGTCCTTGCAGCCGGTCGTTTCGGCCAATCCGCTCACTTACTTGCTCGAGCGCCTCCACGAAGCGCTGCTGTTCAAACCGTCGCTGCCGGACTTCGGAGACCTGATCGCAATCCTGTGTGCCGCGCTATTGCTGCTGACCGGCTACGCTGTTTTCAAGCGGCTGTCCCCGCACTTCGAGGATTTCGTTTAAACCGCCATGGCAGCTTCCCTCCTTCAGTTGGATGGCATCGGCAAGGACTACGCCCGCAGCACGAATCGCTCGGGCCATCTGCGCCTGCTCTACGATCTGTTACGAGGCAACCCACCGACCGATTTTTTCCGCGCCCTCAACGACATCTCGTTCACCCTCGAAGCGGGCTCC
>PLYG01000380.1 GCA_003153335.1 Betaproteobacteria bacterium
GGCGAACAGCAGCGGCAGGACGATGAGAAAAAGGGGCGCAAGCCAAATTGATGCGGATGGGCGGGCCGGCGGTTCTGATTCGTGTTCGGCCCGACGTTGATCTCGACACCACGATGCGCGAAGTTTTGCATCAACGGATTTGACATCGCGCGGCGACAGTCGCCGCACGGACTTTACCGGAGAAAGAGATGACCAGGTTCGGCAACAACGTAATGGCAGTACTGGTGCTCAGTGCGGTGGCGGCCATGCTTCCCGGTTGTCAGAAACCGGAGGGCCCGATGGAGAAAGTGGGCAAGTCGATTGACAAGGCCGTGGAAAGGACCGGAGACAGCATCGAACGCGCCGGCGACAAAATCAAGGATGAGGCAAAAAAGTAGCTCGCCACCTTTTGCTGCGGATCGGAATCGCCGGCGTTTCGCCCATCAGCGGTGGACCTGGTCAACAGTGCAACAGCCGGACGGCGTGCTTGGGAGCGGGCACTATCAGCAACGCAATTCCTAAACCAATGAAAGATTCAAGATGAATACCGACAGCAGAGCACTACGCAATGCAGTGAACGAAAACGTGGATATGGACCGCTGGCAGGCTGGCGCCGAAAGCTACAAGGACAAGATGCTGTCCGAACTGAAAACGATCGTCGGTGATGCCGAGCGACTGCTAAAACATGCGGCGGAATCTTCGTCCGAGGGCTTTGCAACGGTGCGCTCGCAGTTCGACCGGCAAGTGGGCCGGACGCGGGATCAGCTCGACAAGGCCACAAGGGCGGTTAACCGGAACGCCCAACGCTCGACGGCGGCGGCGCGTGGTTATGTAAGAGAGAATCCGTTGCGCTCGGTCGGTGTCGCCACCGCTGCAGGCGTGATTGTCGGGCTGCTCGTAGTCAGCTTTCTGAACAACCGGCGGTAGGTAAGCCCCCTTAATGGCTGGCCGGCGACGAGCAACTTTCGTAGCCAAGGGTCTATGCTGCACAGCGAAACGCGCTGTGCAGTGTTGGCCAAGCGCTTCGCCGCTATTAAATTTGACGGTTATCTGAGTCTTGCGTTAACCGGCTGTTGAAAGGCGACTACGGCGGCCATCGGCCGCCGCGGTTGCCAAATACGACGGTGCCCGAAATCAGAGGCATGGAAACCATCAAGACTATGGTCGAGTCCGGAGAATGGCGCCGTGCCTTCGAGGCCCAACCGCGCATTGCCCCTGTCGGCTCATGGCTGGTTTATACAATAGCGCAAAGCGCGAGATTCCACTGGAAGTCGCGGCGCGGTAGGGCGGCTCCGAGCGGGATCGCCAGACCCGTAGCGGGATCGCCTTGATGGTGAAACGGTCCGTCGACAGATAACGGCCTCGGACCAATCGGACCGCATGAAATTACGCGGCCAAAAGACCCGGCAACTAACCGTATGTGCCCCAGCGTACCGACACGCGTTCCTGTTGCGTCCAATCTGCATTCAACGACCAAGCAGGGAATCTGATGAAACCAGTCCATAAAGCCATTGCGGGCATTTTTGCTGCAACCGTTATCCAAAACTCGCCACCCCGGCTTGCCGGTGAATGAGTTGGGGCTGCGCATAAGCAGGAGGTTGCAATGTACGCTGAAATGGTTGAAGGCAAATGGCGGCAATTCCAAGTCGCAGTCCATGCCGGGTGGGACAAAGTCACCGGCGTACATTCTGGCGTGGACGCTGGAAGTCGCGCGCGAGCTGGACGAAGGTCGTATGCGGCTTACGCTTACCGGAGCAGCATCATGCCCAAAATTCTTGGTGGCCTGCTGATCACGATGGCGATACTGGCCATCACCTACTCGGCGGCCGCGACTCTGGTCAACGACGCAGCGTCGAACACCCACGCGCGCACAAATCAAGCGATCGTCCTGCAACAAGCAGCTGCCAATTACCGCCGGGCGCGCGCCCAGTGTCAACGCCTTCCGGCAAACAGGAAGGACGCGTGTATTGCTGAAGCACACGCGGAGGAAGGTCGGGGCCGGGCTGTAGCGTCGCTGGCGCCGCGGGGTTATGCGGCAGCGCCTCGATCTCAGACCGAGGGCGCGATAGATGCAGGAAACCGACACAGCATCGTTATCGAGCCGGCGTGCAACGTCGTAGCGCGCGGCGAGACAAGCCTCTGTGAAATACAGGTCAAGTTCAACTCTGTAAATGCACTCGCCGAAGCGGGTACGGAACGTCCATAGATTCTGGCGCCTGCAAATCTCAAAGAGGGCGGGAGCCGTCCGCTTGTTTAACCGCGCGCCAACACCCAACCGGGCCCGAACCGTGCCTTGTTGCAGGTGCGCGCTAACAGTGAGGCGCGTGATCACGAGGCGTACCAATTTGATGTGGCGGCGGCCTCGCCTTGATGGTGAGAGGGCACACCAGACCGATGGTGCACTCGGAGCAGTATCAAAGCGCATGACATGTACACGGCCAAAAGACGCAGGCTCGTAGCCGTATGTGTCCCAGCGTACTGACGCGCTTTCATATTGCAGCCAATATCACGCGCAGGGCTTCTGGGTCGACGAGCGCGGAATTCGGCCCGAATACCAGGATCCTCCGCGAGCTTATCAGGTGCCGCCGCGGAATTGATAGCACCAAATCCGGATCGACAATCAGCATGAACAGGCAAGACAGGAGAACGATATGAACAGCAATATCGCCAGAGGCAAATGGCAACAGTTCAAGGGTGCGGTCACCGCGCAATGGGGATTCATAACCGGCGATCATTTACGCGTGATGGCCGGCAGGCATTTGCAGATGGTTGGCGGATTGCATGCGGCCTGCGGTCAGGCCAAAGACGAAGTCGGCCGCCAGATCGATGGCGTGCTTCGCCGCAGTCGCGCGTTATACACGAGGACCGGTCTTTAGCAGGTCGATCGGAGGATTACACGGTGTTCGACCGAGCCGCTTTCGGCTCGCTGGATACGCCAGAATCTCCTTTCCGCCTTTTCATCCAATGCGCTTCGCCACGGTCCGTTATCAGTAAAGGCCCAGCGCGGTGATGGCACGAGTGCGAAGACCGGTAAATCTGGCGTTGTGTGTTCCAGCGTACAGACGGCGGCTGGCTTTGTAGTTAGTCTGTAGCTTCAGTAGGGAGAACTTATGGTTCGCGTCGGCAATTTGTTGGTGGGTTTCATTGCGGCCACCGCTCTGTTTAGTGGGAGCGTTGCAGCCGACACCAAGGCAGAGCCGCGCACGAATCCGGCGTCACGCTCGACTGGCTACGGCGTCATCGAGGCCATTGAACCGGACCCAGCGCGAAGCGAAGGACCAGACGCCGCCGTGGCGGATCCTGCTGGCGGCGCGGCGGCCGGTCAGGAAGTTGAAAAAAGCGGACGCACCAAGGCTCGCTTCGTGATCCGTGTTCGTTTGGATGACGGTCGCTATCAGGGGTTTCACCAGTATGGCGGCGACGAATTGCGGGTTGGTGATCGTGTGCAAACTGAAATTGATCGGTTGCATCGCGTGCAAGAGCAGGGCCAGGCCGGGAAATAGTGACGCTTGAATTTCGAGTTGAACTGCTCACCGCGGCGCGGTCCTCCGAATCCGCGAAGAGCGAATGCTCGAGGTTCTTGGGTTGAAAGCAACCAAAAAACGAAATGAGGTTTAAAGCCATGGATCAGAAAGCCCCGAAAGTTGAATCCGCCCCTTCAGGCAGGAAAGCATCGCCTGGCGCCGGGCAGTTGAAACATGAACTGCCCCCTTTGCCCTACGCCTATGCGGCGTTGGAGCCGCACATCGACGCCCGCACCATGATGCTGCATCACGACAAGCATCACGCCTCGTACGTGGACAAGCTCAATGCGGCGCTGGAGCCTTACGCCGAATTGCGTCGGCGCTCTACGCCATGGCTGCTGCTCAATATTGAGTCGGTGCCTGAACAGATCCGGACCGCGGTCCATAACAACGCAGGGGGCCATCTCAACCATTGCCTGTTCTGGCGCGGAATGGCTCCGGATGGGGGCGGGCTTCCATCAGGCGTAATTGCCGCAGCGATTGACGCGGAGTTTGGCAGCTTCGAGCAATTCAAGACCCAGTTCGACGAAGCCGGCGGCAAGGTTTTCGGTTCCGGCTGGGTGTGGCTGGTCAGCTCGCTTAAGGCGGGAACAAGGAAGCCAAGACTTGAAATCGTCACGACACCCGGCCACGACAATCCTTTGCAAAAGGGAAGTTATCCATTGATGGTCAATGACGTCTGGGAGCACGCCTACTATCTGAAATACGAAAACCGGCGTCCCGACTATCTCAAGAAATGGTGGTCAGTCGTGAACTGGAAAGAGGCATCGCACCGGTTCGAAAATCGTGACGAATCCACGGACCTGGAACCCGCGGACGGGTTTCTGGTTCCGCTATCGAAGTGACCCGCTGCGAGCCAAGCGCGGGCAAGGTTCGATTGTCGCGGTAACGCGCCTGATCGATTTTCAACAAACACCCCGAGGCCAATATGGCAAATCAATCCGTGATGACCGATGTTCAAACTCTGCGCCAGCGCGCTCGGCAGCATATCGAAGAAGGCGCAGTAACGGCCGGCTACCTCGCCGACCGCAAGACCGTGCTCAAGCTGCTCAATGACTCGCTCGCGACCGAAATCGTTTGCGTACTGCGTTACCGCCGCCATCATTTCATGGTGCGGGGCATCCACTCGCAGGCGGTTGCCGAAGAATTCCTGGCGCACTCGGACGACGAGCAGGGGCATGCCGACCTGATCGNNATGATCAAGGAAGACCTGATCGCGGAGCGCATCGCCATCGACAGCTATCGTGACTTTATCCAGTATCTGGGCGACCAGGATCCGACGACCAGGCGGATGCTGGAGTCCATCCTGGCGGCTGAAGAAGAGCACGCGGATGATCTGGCTGATCTGTTGCAGGTGATGCCGACGGAATCGAAGACAACCAGGCCGGCCGCCGCATTGAAGTCAGCCTGACTGATGCCGCGGGACTGCGTGGTCCCGTGCGCACAAGCCAGACTGTTGAAAAGCGCAGCGAGGATGGCC
>PLYG01000498.1 GCA_003153335.1 Betaproteobacteria bacterium
GACGCACACCGGCGGGGCACACCTATTCACGCGCCGAGCATCCAGCGCGCCGGCGCGCGCCGCTTACTTTCTACGTTAGACCGCAATCACTACCCACCTATGAAGACCGCCGTACTTGTCATCGACGTTCAGCAGGGCCTTTGCGAAGGCGAGGGCAAAGCCTTTGACTGCGAGGGCGTCATCACACGAATCAATCGGGTCACTCGCAAAGCTCGAGATGCCGGCGCTCCGGTCATCTTCATCCAACACGAGTCGAAGTCCGGCTATCTTGAGTACGACACACCAGCATGGCAGCTCGCCACGGACCTGGAGATCGCGACAAGCGACATCAGAATTCGAAAGACCACGCCAGATTCATTCCTTCGCACAAACCTGGAAGCTGTCCTCAGAGACCACTGCGTAGAGAGCGTCGTGGTATGCGGCATGCACACAGAGTTCTGCGTTGACACGACCACTCGGCGGGCTCTGGCTCTTGGCTATCCTGTCACTCTCATTGAGGATGCTCATACATCCGCCGGCAATGTGGCCCTCACACCGCAGCAGGTTATTCAACACCACAATGCAACGCTTACCAACATCTCAAGCTTTGGGCCTCGGGTAAGTGCGGTTTCCACGGAGGAACTGGAAATTGCGGTCTAACCGCTCGGTCGAGCCGACAGCCACCGGCAAGCCGGTGTCTGCGGCTCACCTCGAACGTTATGCGGCTTGGTGGCGATCCAGCTAGAATGACGTGAATGAAGGTCCATGAGCTCATTGCGCAGATCGTAGCTGACGGTTGGATTCTGGTCCGAACCAAAGGTAGCCATCGCCAGTTTCATCATCCGGTCAAGAAGGGAACAGTCACTGTCTCGGGTAAACCCAGCGTTGACATTCCTCCGGGAACTCTGAATAACGCGCTGAAGCAAGCTGGGCTGAAGAAATAGGAGTGAACTGCCATGCGATATCTCGTCGTTGTTGAAAAGGGTCTTACATCGTACGGTGCTTACGTTCCGGATCTTCCTGGTTGCGTTGCCGCCGGGGATACGAAGGACGAAGTGCTTACGCTGATCCGTGAAGCGATCGAGTTTCATTTGGAGGGTATGGCCCAGGACGGAGAGCCGATTCCACCACCCACGTCGACTAGCGAGCTCGTTGAAGTGGCGGCCGCATAACAAGTTGCTTCATCGGACGGCCTCCGGCCGCCGCTGAATTGGGTCGTTAGGCGCCTTGTAACTCGTAACGCCATTGGTTACAACGTGGCACCGTGATTCGCCCTTTCAAACACAAAGGCCTCGCGAAGTTCTTTGAAACGGGCACCAAGGCCGGAATTCAGGCGCAGCATGCGGAACGATTACGGCTGATCCTGGGTGCATTGAATGCGGCTGCCAAACCCAAGGACATGAGCCTACCAGGCTTAAAGCTTCATCCTCTCAAGAGTGCCCGAAAGGACACTCGGGCGGTCTGGGTCAGCGGAAACTGGCGAATCACCTTCAAGTTTGTCGGCGCCGATGCCGAGTTCGTCGACTACGAGGACTACCATTAAAGGAAACTGCCATGCGTATGTACAAGCCCCCTCACCCTGGCGAAATTCTCAAGGCGCTTTGCCTTGACCCGCTTGGGCTCACGGTTACCCAAGCAGCCGAGGCGCTGGGCGTCAGTCGCAAGACTCTTTCTTCCATTCTAAATGGCCGTTCGGGCATCAGCCCTGAAATGGCGGTGCGTTTGTCGATCGCATTTGATACTACGGCGGAAAGTTGGCTCAATCAGCAGACGCAGTTTGCCCTTTGGCGTGCCGAGCAATCGCGAAAGCAGTTGCGGGTAGCCCGGCTGGCCGCGTGATGGCGCCTAACCCGTTGTTCCATCGGACGGCCTTCGGCCGCCGCTGAACGCCGTCGTTATGCCTTAAGACCCGACTATGCGATTTGAATGGGACCCGGCCAAAGCTGCCGCCAACGTACTCAAGCATGGGGTCAGCTTTGATGAGGCCAGCACCGTGTTCGGTGATGTGCTCTCGGTAAGCGGTCGCGACTTAGAGCACTCCGCGGGCGACGTGCGCTATGTCACGCTCGGTCTTTCGAGCGAAGGCCGTATACTGGTTTTTTGCCATACCGATCGTAGGAATATCATCCGTATTTTCAGCGCTCGTCCTGCAACCAGAAAGGAGAAGAAAATTTATGAAGAAGGCTAAAACAAAAGACGACGAAATGCGTGCCGAGTATCGGCGCGAAGACCTCGGTCCACTTGTGCGCGGCAAATACGCCGCTCGGTATGCCAAGGCTACCAATGTTGTCGTAATTGATCCAAAGCTAACGAAAGTCTTCCCCAACAGCGCGGCCGTCAACGACGCACTTCGCAGCTTGCTGTCAATCGCTTCTACAGCCACAGGCATAACTAGTCGCTCAAGTCGGACGTCTCGCAAGCGAGCCGCCGCATGATCTTGGCAAGTTTTCATTGAGGGTTTGAGCCGCTCTTTTTTGCAGCCAAGCGGGCTGGCTGGTGTTACCCGGAATTGCGGTCTGTTTGTCATTGGCCGCCTTGATCGATTGTAAGACTGCTGCCATTATCGTTTCTGGCAAGATAATTTGCCAGAATCCGAGGGGCACCCCCGCCCTCACATTTCCAAATTGTCAATCAACCGGGTCGAGCCCAACCTGGCCGCGCCCAGCATCACCAGCGCGTCGCCAGGGGTGGGTACTTGCAGGTCGTTTTGGCGGCGCACGGTCAGGTAGTCGGGCTTCCAGCCGCGTGCGCTCAGCGCGGCCATGGCCTCTAGCTCCAGCTTGGCGATGCCGGTCGCGCCCGCACGCACGGCGGCCGCCATGGCTTGCAGCGCTTTGAAAAGCTGCGCCGCCTCCAGCCGTTCATCGGCGCTCAGGAAACCGTTGCGCGACGCCAGCGCCAGGCCATCGTCGGCGCGGCAGGTCTCGCCCGCCACAATGTGGATGGGCAGGGCGAATTGCCGCACCATGCGTCGGATGATCATGAGCTGTTGGTAGTCCTTCTTGCCAAACACCGCCACGCTGGGTTGCACGCAGGCAAACAGCTTCATCACCACGGTGCAGACGCCGACAAAAAAACCGGGCCGGGAGTGGCCTTCCAGAATGTCGGCCAGCTCGGCTGGCGGGTGCACCTTGTAGACTTGCGGCTCCGGGTAGAGGTCTTGCTCACGCGGCGCGAACAACACATCGCAGCCGGCGGCTTCGAGTTTTTCGCAGTCGCTGGCCCAAGTGCGGGGGTAGGCGTCAAAGTCTTCGTGGGGCAGAAACTGCAGGCGGTTGACGAAGATGCTCGCTACGGTGGCTTCGCCCAAGGGCTTGGCCTGGCGCACCAGCGCCAGGTGGCCGTCATGCAGGTTGCCCATGGTGGGCACGAAGGCGTGGCCGTTGCGGCCGGTCAGATGGTGGCGCAGTTCGGCGATGGTGTAGGCGATGAGCATGATTGAATCCAGGTTGAAGGCCCTACCACGCGTGCATGCTGTGGTCGGGGAACTCGCCGCTTTTGACGGCCAATCCCTGGCCAGTTTGCCGGCGCCACAGGTTGATTGGGTATTCCTCGTGCTGGGTACGTTTGTGGGTTTGACTCAAAGAGCACCTGGTTTTCAGCGCTGATTCTACAAAGTTTTGCCGCTGCGCGCGGGAGCGGCGCAATACAGGTTTTTT
The DNA here is from genome assembly GCA_003153335.1 of Betaproteobacteria bacterium. GTDB lineage: Bacteria > Pseudomonadota > Gammaproteobacteria > Burkholderiales > Casimicrobiaceae > PALSA-1005. The sequence continues at coordinate 3,639 of PLYG01000498.1, forward strand.
CGAGAAATAGCGACAAGAATTGGCATTGCCCAGGGTGAAGCGGGCAGGAATATCGTCTGTCGCGAGGTCAAATTTCCTATCCTCAATGTTACAATCTAGCTTGTTGTCTAGCTTACTGTAATGAGGAGAACGTCATGCGTGAGATCGGAGCCTTCGAGGCCAAGAATAAACTCGGCACCTTGCTCGACTGGGTCGCGAATGGCGAGGAAGTCCTGATCACCCGGCGCGGGAAAGCTGTGGCGCGGTTGGTGCCCGCCGTACCTGGCTTCGACCGCGCGAAGGCCAAGCAGGCCGCCGCCAACATCCGGGCCCGCAGTATCGGTGTCAGGCTCGGGGGACTCAAGATCAAAGACCTCGTCAATGAGGGCCGTCCGTGAGTTTGGTGATCGACAGTTCAATCACGCTGGCTTGGTTCTTCGAGGATGAGCGTTCTGCTGCCGCCGACGCCGTGCTCCGTGAAGTAACGGAGTCAGGCGCGGTTGCTCCATCGCTCTGGAGGCTGGAAGTCGCCAATGCGCTGCAAATGGCGGTATGGCGCAATCGGATCACCGCGGCGTTCCGCGACGCTTCGATTACCGATTTGCGTGCGCTCGAGGTGGCCATCGATCCCGAGACGGATCATCAGGCTTGGGCAACCACTCTGCACCTGGCCGAACGCTGTCGGCTCACGCTCTATGACGCGGCGTATCTTGAACTGGCGCAGCGGCTCGGCTTTCCGCTGGCCACGCTCGATCAGGAATTGCGCGTCGCAGGCAGCGCGCTCGGCGTTTCCGTGCTCGGCAGTTGACGCAAGCGAGATCGCCGCCTGATTGCGGAAGCGGACCGAGCCGATGAAGATGAAGATCCAGCTCGCGATCATCCCGTTGCGGATGAGCGGCGCGGTGATGTCCACTAACGCGCGCAGCCGGGTCGCGCCGAAAATGCGGCTGGCGTCTTCAAGTTCGGGGCGACGAAGGATCGTCTCCAACATTTGTAAGGATCGTCATGATAGTCAATGATAGTCCTAAATCTTGGCAAGCAGAATGCGAGAAGCGACCGGTCGGGCGACGGGGTATTCTCACCAACCGCGCCAAGCGCGAAAAACTCGCATAGGCGCGGCCGCACTCGTGCCGGCCACCCGCGTTGACCATCGAATGCGCATCTGTCATAGTGATTTCCTCCGCTGACCAACCCTCGCGCCCCCATCAAGATGTCCACGCGCTGCCGCAATCCATCGACCGCCGGAACCAGCAGCGCCCTTCGGCACGAAGGTACCATTACAATCTCCAGAGCACCGCGCTCTGAATCCAGCGGTTCAGTCCAACCAATTTTATCCGCCATGCTGTCGCACGACGGATAAGATCCCTTTCGCCAGGCGTCAATAAAGGAGGTGTTTCATGCGTACCCTTACCCGTCCACTAGCACTCGGGTTCCTAGGCCTGTTCTGCGCGACTTCCCTGCTGGCCCAATCCACGCCACCCACGCCATCCACCACCACCACGCTCACCGCCGCGCCCCGGCTGGTCCGGGTCAGCAGTACCTTCCACCCGGCGGATGGCTTGGCGGCGGCGCCGGTCGAGAGCGTCATGCTGGCGATCTATGCGCAGGAGGCGGGGGGAACTCCCTTGTGGCAGGAGACGCAGAACGTGGCGGTCGATAGCGACGGCGGCTACCTGGTGCTGCTCGGATTGACGCGCCACGACGGGCTGCCGCTGGAGTTGTTCGCGACCGGCGAGGCGCGCTGGCTGGGGCTGCACTTCCAGCGGGCGGGAGAAACCGAACAGCCGCGGGCGCTGCTGGCCAGTGTGCCCTATGCGTTGATTGCG
>PLYG01000304.1 GCA_003153335.1 Betaproteobacteria bacterium
TCTGTTGCGTCGGGTCGCAGGCAACATAGCGGGCTGTTGAAAAGCGTAGCGAGGATGGCCAGTTGCTAGGCGCACGGAGAGCAGAAAACGGAGCCTACTTGGTCGTACGTGAGGATTTCGAGCACGGTGCAACGACGCAGATGGCCACCGCAGTAGCTTTTCAACAGACTGGGTCAGACGGGGCGCGTGCGCCAGTGGACGAAGGCCGACGGCACCTGCGCCTCCTGCTCGAAGGTCACGAATTCCCAAGCCTCCCGCTGTGCCAGCGTCTCGCGCAGCAACTGGTTGTTCAGCGCGTGACCGGACTTGTACGCGGTGTAGGCGCCGATCAGCGGGTGGCCGAGCAAATACAGGTCGCCCACCGCATCGAGCACCTTGTGCTTGACCAGCTCGTTGTCGTAACGCAGGCCGTCGCTGTTCAGGACGCGGAATTCATCGAGAACGATGGCGTTGTCCAGGCTGCCGCCGAGCGCCAGGCCCAGCTCCCGCATGGTTTCGACTTCCTGCATGAATCCGAAAGTCCGCGCGCGGCTGATTTCCTTCAAATACGAATGCTCGGCAAAATCGACGACGACGCGCTTGTTCTCCGCTCCGAACACCGGGTGCGGAAATTCGATCGAGAAATCGATCTTGAAGCCATTGTGGGGCTCAAAGCGCGCCCACTTGTCGCCCGCGCGCGCCTCGACCGGCGACTTGATCCGGATGAACCGCTTGGCCGCTTTCTGCTCTTCTACCCCGGCCTGCTGCAGCAGAAAGACAAAGGGAGCGGCGCTGCCGTCCATGATCGGCACCTCGGGGCCGGTGATGTCGACATACGCATTGTCTATCCCCAAGCCGGCAAACGCCGACATCAGGTGCTCCACGGTCGAGACTTTCGCGCCATCCTGCTCGATCAAGGTCGACAGGCGGGTGTCGGTCACGTTGGTCGCCCGCGCCGGAATGTCGACCGGCGTGGTCAGATCCACGCGCCGAAACACGATGCCCGCATCAACCGCGGCGGGGCGCAAGGTGAGCGTCACCTTGGTTCCGGTATGCAGACCGACGCCGGTCGTGCTGATCTTCTTTTTGAGGGTCCGTTGTCTGAGCATGGTGTGGTGCCGGTACCGCGACCGCTTCGAACTTTTCGACGGCTGGACAGGTAACGCATTGGTTTGCAACGACGATACCACAGAATCGGGGTTGGATGGAATTCGAAGGATTCCATCCTCAACACCCGTCACGGGTCGCCGTCAGCCCCGGCTGGCGTGCATCAATCAGCCTGCTTGCGCAGGAATGCCGGAATGTCCAGCGCATCCATGCTCGCCGCCGCCACCGGTGCGCCACCCTCGCGCCGCCCGCGGCGCATCACCGCCGGCGCGTCCAGATCCTCGTAATTGATATGCTCGATCGCGCCGGCGTCGGTACCGGTGCGCGTGATGAATTGCTCGACCACGCGCATCTCGGGCTTCGCGTCCTTTTTCAGCCGCGCCGCCCCCAGCCCGGTCGCCACCATGGTCACGCGCAGCGAATCACCCATCGCCTCATCGACCACATTGCCGATGATGACTGTCGCATCTTCAGCAGTGAAGCCCTTGATGGTGTTCATCACGCCGTAGTACTCGTCCATCGTGAAACTGCTGGTCGAGGTAATGTTGACCAGGATGCCGCGCGCGCCGGCGAGATTCACGTCTTCGAGCAACGGACTCCGGACGGCCTGCTCGGCGGCAACCTGGGCGCGGTTCTCGCCCTCGGCACTAGCCGAACCCATCATCGCCATGCCGATTTCGCTCATCACCGTGCGCACGTCGGCGAAATCGACATTGACGTCGCCGGTGTTGGTGATGATTTCGGCGATGCCCGACACCGCGTTGTGCAGCACGTCGTTCGCCGCCGCGTAGGCTTCCAGCCGCGTAATCTTGCCGCCCAGCACCTCGATCAGCTTGTCGTTCGGGATGATGATCAGCGAGTCCACCTGCTTTTGCAGTTCCTCGATCCCCTGCTGCGCCACTTTCTGCCGTTTGCCTTCGAATGTGAACGGGCGCGTGACCACGGCAACGGTGAGTATGCCCAGCCGCTTGGCGATTTCGGCCACGACCGGCGCCGCGCCGGTGCCGGTACCGCCGCCCATACCGGCGGTAATGAACAGCATGTCGGCGCCCTCGATGATTTCGGCGATCCGGTCCTGGTCCTCGATCGCCGCGTCACGGCCGATCTCGGGCCGGGCGCCGGCACCCAGGCCTCGCGTGAGGTTGGCGCCGAGCTGCAACTGCGTGCGCGCGCCGCTTTGCTTCAACGCCTGGGCGTCGGTATTGGCGACGACGAACTCCACGCCTTGCACGCCCTTCCTGATCATGTGCTCGACCGCATTGCCGCCGCAGCCGCCCACGCCGATGACCTTGATCACCGCTTCCTGCGGTGTCGAATCGATGATTTCAAACATGGCTGTTCTCCTGTTGTGATGACATTTCCAAAACGAGACGACGGTTCATGACGATTGTTTCACTCCACTTTAAAAATTTGATTTCCACCAGCTCTTCATTCGTTCAATAACGCTTTGCATTCCCGAAATATGCGAGCGCATCAGTTCGTGCCGCAGGAACTGCTCGCGACCCTCGAGCAGCAATCCCACCGCGGTCGAATAGCGTGGATTGCGCACCACGTCCGCGAGGCCGCCCATGTATGACGGCGCGCCAACCCGCACCGGCATGTGAAAGATTTCCTCGCCCAGTTCGACCATGCCCTTCATCACACTCGAGCCGCCGGTGAGCACGATGCCGCTGGAAATCAGCTCCTCGAACCCGCTCTGGCGCAGGTTCGCCTGCACCAACGCAAACAATTCCTCGATCCGCGGCTCGATCACTTCGGCGAGCGTCTGGCGCGAGAGTTGCCGCGGGCCGCGCTCGCCAACGCCTGGCACTTCGATGATGTCGCTGGCACTCGCCAGTTGCTTGAGCGCACAGCCATAGGATCGCTTCAGGTCCTCGGCTTCCTTGGTCGGCGTGCGCAGCGCCATCGCGATGTCGTTGGTGACCTGGTCGCCGGCGATCGGAATTACCGCGGTATGCCGGATCGCGCCGCCGGTGAAGACAGCGATGTCGGTGGTCCCGCCACCAATATCGATCAGGCACACACCCAGTTCCTTTTCGTCGTCCGACAGCACCGCGAGGGATGAGGCCAGTGGCTGCAGGATCAGATCGCGCACTTCCAGCCCGCAGCGGCGCACGCACTTGGTGATGTTCTCCGCAGCCGACACGGCGCCGGTGACGATGTGGACTTTCACTTCCAGCCGCACCCCGCTCATCCCCAGCGGCTCTTTCACATCCTCCTGGCCGTCGATGATGAATTCCTGGGGCAGCACGTGCAGGATCTGCTGGTCGTTCGGAATCGCGATCGCCTTCGCCGTTTCGATGACCCTATCGATGTCCGCCTGCGTGACTTCCTTTTCCTTGATGGCGACCATGCCGTGCGAATTGAAGCCGCGGATGTGGCTGCCGGCGATGCCGGTGTAGACCTCGCCGATCTTGCAGTCGGCCATCAGCTCGGCTTCCTCCAGCACCCGCTGGATCGATGCCATCGTCGCTTCGATATTGACCACCACGCCCTTCTTGAGACCACGCGAAGGCTGCGTGCCGAGTCCGATCACATTGAGCGCGCCGTCGGGCGTCACCTCGGAGACAATGGCGACGATTTTCGAGGTCCCGATGTCCAGCCCTACAATCAGATTCTTGTTGTCTTTCATCTCACCCTCTTTTTGCCGGGACCGCTTTGGTAACTCTGGTGCCCGCAGCCTCGTCTTTGCCGCCGCCGATGATCCGCGCGGCAAAGCCGTTGGCGTACCGCATATCGACCGCGGCGAGCTGTCCGCCTTGCGCAATCCGGTCCCGGTAGCGCTCGCTGACCTGCATCCAGCGCGCCCACCGCTCGCCGACCTGTTCGCGCCCCAACGCAATGGTCATGCCATCATCGAGCTTCACGTCCCACGCTCCGCGCGCCGAGCGCGACAACGCATCGATCCCGAGTTGCAGAGTGCGCAGCGGCGCGGAGAACTCGCGATAGTGGGCGGTGACCTCGCCAGCGGTGCCGTCCGGTCCGTAGAAGTCGGGCAGTTCTTCGCCGTACTCGGCGTCGAAGACTTCGCCCTGCGTGTTGACCAGCGCCGTGTCATTCCAGCGCGCCAGCGGCTGGTGCTCCTCGACCGCAATTCCCAGGCGGCCTGGCCACTGGCGGCGGACCGACACCTGGCGCACCCAGGGCACTTTCTGCAGCGCGTCGCGCGCGGCGGCAAGATCCATGGTGAAAAAGGTGCCGCGCAAGCCGTGTTGCACGGCTGCGGCAATCTGCGCCGGATCGGCGTTGCGCATTTCACCGGTGACCACGACCCGCTGGATGGCAAACACCGGCCGGGCGGCCAGCCACTTGATCGCAATGGTGCCGAACACGCCGAGCGCGAGCACCGCGAGCACCGCGGAAACGCGATTGAGAATGGCGGCGTCATCCCACACGCTATGCCACATGGCGCACCTTGATCGATGTTTCGAGGACGGCGAGGCGCAGGATGGCGACGCACAAATCGGCAAAGGGCAAACCTGCTTCCTTTGCCGCCATCGGCACCAGGCTATGGCCGGTCATCCCGGGTGAAGTGTTGAGTTCCAGAAACGTGAACTTGCCGTCGGGACGCAAAATGAGATCGGCGCGCCCCCACCCGCGGCAGCCGAGCACGCGAAACGCCCGCAGCGTCTCGGCCTGCATCCTGGCCTCGAGCTCGGCCGCGACGCCGGATGGACAGTAATACTTGGTGTCGTCGGTGAAATACTTGTTCTCGTAGTCGTAGTTGCCTTGCGGGGCCTCGATGCGCACCAGCGGCAACGCCCTGTCGCCCAGCACCGCAGCCGTCAGTTCGAACCCGTCCACCAGCTCTTCGACCAGCACCAGCGGATCGTGCCGCGCGGCCTCCTGCCAGGCATCCGCCAGTTCGCCATGATCGAAGGTGGTGACCTTGGTGATGCCTATCGTCGACCCCTCGCGCGCGGGCTTGACGATCAGGCGGTCGCCCAATTCCGCGACCACGCGCATCCAGTCGGTGTGCGCATCGACCACGCGGTAGGCGGGCGTCGGTATGCCGGTCGCCATCCACACCAGCTTGGTTCGCCACTTGTCCATTGCCAGCGCGGAAGCCATCACGCCGCTGCCGGTATACGGAATACCCATGGTTTCGAGCGCGCCCTGCACGGTTCCATCCTCGCCGAAGCGGCCATGCAGCGCGATGAACGCGCGCGCATAACCTTCGCGCTTGAGCTCGAACAGCTCGCGCTCTGCCGGGTCGAACGGATGCGCATCGACACCCTTGCTGCGCAGCGCGCCCACGACCGCGTTGCCGGAAAGAAACGAAATCTCGCGTTCGGCCGACGGACCGCCCAGCAACACGGCTACTTTTCCAAACTCGCTCATGATTCGCGCTTCACGTCCGATGAAATATTTGTTTCTCCCACAATGCGCACTTCGGGTTCGAGCAGCACGCCGGTCCGCTCCGCGACCACAGCGCGAACGCGTGCAATCAACTGCTCGATTTCGGCGGCGCTGGCACGCCCTGCCGTGTTGACGATGAAATTCGCGTGCTTCTCTGACACGCTGGCGCCACCAATCGCCAGCCCCTTCAACCCGCACGACTCGATCAGCCGCGCCGCGTGATCACCCGGGGGATTGCGAAACACGCTGCCCGCATTCGGCAGTTGCAGCGGTTGTGTCGCGACGCGCTTTGACAAAAGTTCCCTGATGCGGTCCCGCGCGCGCTGGCCATTGCCGCGCCGGAAACGGAACTGGCCGGAGATAAACCACGCCTCGCGTCCCAGCATCGCAAAGTTCGTGGCGACGTGGCGATAGCCGATGTCGAACGCAGCCGGTCCGTGCAGCGCAACGTCGCCGTCGCTGACTATCAGCTCGGCGCCCGTCACGTGTTCCCAGGTCTCGCTGCCATAGCATCCGGCATTCATCGTCAGCGCGCCGCCCACGGTGCCCGGGATTCCTGCCAAGAATTCGGCGCCTTCGAGCCCATGATTGGCCGCGTAGCGCGCGAGCTTGGGCGCCGCGACACCGGCCTCGGCGACTATGGTCATCGCCTCAGGCGTTGCTTCCGCGATGCGCAGTCCCTGCAATCCCGGGTGCGTGAAAATCGCCGTCGCAGCGATGCCGCGATCGCGCACCAGCAGGTTGCTGCCCAGTCCCACGAACAGCGGTGGATAGCGCTCCAGCAGCGCGCGATGGATCTGGAAGAACGCGATCAGATCGGGGCGGTCCGCCGGCCGGAACGCATAGCGCGCGGCGCCGCCGGCGCGCCAGGTCACGTGCCTGGCCATCGGCTCATGCTCGGTGAGCGCACCGCTGACGCCCGCACGGTGGAGTGGTTCAGCCATCATCATCCGCGGTCTCCCGCATCGCGGGCCAGGCGCGCCGCGACCTGGCCAATCGAGCCGGCGCCCATGGCCAGCACGACGTCTCCCGCGCGCGCCACATCGAGTATGGCCTGCGGCATGTCGGCGATCTGCTCGACAAAAATGGGTTCGATCCGGCCCGCGACGCGCAATGCCCGCGTGAGCGCCCGGCTGTCGGCGGCAAGAATCGGCGCTTCGCCGGCGGGATAGACGTCGGAGAGCAGCAGCACGTCGACCGTCGAGAGCACGCGAATGAAATCCTCGAACAGGTCGCGGGTGCGNNGTGTAGCGGTGGGGCTGGAAGGCGAGCACCAGCCGGCGTCCGGGAAAACTGCCGCGTGCCGCCGCAATCGTCGCGGCCATTTCCACCGGATGGTGACCATAGTCGTCGACCAGGGTGAACGTTCCGCCGTCCGCGGCCGCCAGTTCGCCAAAGCGCTGAAAGCGACGGCCCACGCCGGTGAAGCCGGCGAGCGCCTTGACGATCGCCACATCGCCGACGCCTACTTCGCGGGCCACAGCGATGGTCGCGCAGGCATTCAGCACGTTGTGCAGACCGGGGAGATTCAGCGTCACCGGCAACCCGGCACCACCGCGTTGAACCGCGGTAAAGCGCATCCGCCCGGCGTCATGGGCAATATCGACCGCGCGGATTCGCGCGTCTTCGCTGGTGCCGTAGGTCACGATCGGCTTGGTGATGCGCGGCATGATGCTCCGCACATGCGGATCGTCGATGCACAACACGGCCGCGCCGTAGAAGGGCAGGCGCT
>PLYG01000009.1 GCA_003153335.1 Betaproteobacteria bacterium
CACCTTTGTCTGCGGCCTTTCGGCATTCAAAGGCGCGACCAACGGATCAATAGTCCGCTAACCTCAAGCATTCGAATACGGTGATAAGTTGAATGCAAGAATGACCGCGCCGCCACTCCCATTGACCCCGGGCACCGCCCCTGGAGGGATCCTTCTCAGGGCGCTGCAATCCCGCCCGCAAATACGGCGTCAACTATCGGCTGGTCGGCTCGTATCTCAAGTCGCAGCAATCCGCCCCGCAAATATGCCCTGCGATGGTCCCCGGCTGGGTGGTCGAAGGGATCCCGGGGGGTATGGTCAAGAGCGGGAACATGATGGAGTTTTTCGCGCCCTAGCGCCCCCGGCGCATCGGCTCGCCTACTTACGGAGAGCCGCGCCCGCGGACCGAACGTCAGGCAAGCAGTTCGCGCATGCTGAGGTTGACTTCGGCACCGACCCCCAGATGTGCTCTGCGCAGACCCCCTGAATGCCAAGAGGCCACCCCGAAGGACGGCCCTGAGCGCAAGAAAATGGCGACTCCCCGACCAGCGCGGCGCAGTCAACAATATCGAACCTTAGACCGTGAAAGACATGGTGGGCCGTGAAAGATTCGGACTTTCGACCTACGCTATTTGCACGGCCTCGAAATTGACTCCGGCACCGCCCCTGGACTGACCCATTTCCAATGTCTGCGATCCAGCTTGGCCAATTCCTAAAGGGCCTCATTCTCCCGCAAGTGCATTTCCGCTATGATGGCGCCAACCATCAAACGATGAACTGCATATGAGGAGTGGTCACCATGCATAGCGCACTTCGCGGAATTCTTTGGTCGATGCTATGGCTGCCCCTTGCCACATTCGCTCAAGGAACCGTCACCTCCACTAACTCGTTTTCCACGGGTGTCGGGGCTACCAATTCGAATTTTGCCTGGACCGTCGGATATGTCGGTCCTGCAACGATACCGACCGGCAACCAGGGCATATGCACGATTCCGCCGCCACCTTATCCGAATTGCACGCTGTTCGGTGGTTCGGGTACGACCGCTGATCCATTCACTTTCAGTTGCTCTGCGCCGCTGCCCCTGAGCGGTTGCACGCTGTCGGGCACACCGTTTGCTATTGTCGCCGGAGGCATAGATTTCGATACGCATGTGCATTCACAGGCTGCATTTGCCGCGCAAGGCACACCGGTGCCCGCGCCGCTCGGCCCCTGGGTGCCACTCGCAAGCACGATCGGTATCGCGATGTTGACCTTAGTCTGGTTGCGGCGACGCGACAGTCGTGGGGTTGATGCCCGGTCCTAGCGATTCGGGGGTGGCGTGTTATCTGTTTCGTTTTGATGCCGAACAGCTGAGTCCCACCCGCGCCCATGCAGCGCCCGAAACCACCCAATACCGCCCCCCACGAACGCCAAAAGGCCACCCCGAAAGGTGACCCACGCGAGAGCAAATAGGGACTCCCCGCCCGACAATTCAGCCGAACCAATACCGAACACTGAAAGGTGACCCCGGTCTGCGATAACAATACCGAACGTCAAATAGGGAAATGGGCGGTGGTGGGCCGTGAAAGATTCGAACTTTCGACCTACGGATTAAGAGTCCGCTAGTTGGATAGCTGCGGTGACCACGCGGAAGGGACTTACTGAAGACCTCGCGAAGACACCTTTTTTGCGGCCGTTCGGCATTAAAAGTTGTGACCAACGGATCAATAGTTCGCGAGCCTCAAGCATTCGAGGGCGGTAATTGGTTGAATGAAAGAATGATCACGCCGCCGCTCCGATTGGGCTCGGTGCGACCCGTGAGGGGACTGATATCAGTTCGTTGCAAACCGGTGTGCGAAATGTTTGGCGGAGAGAAGTCGAAAAGCTGCCGGAACCCGGGAAGGCTGATGACGATCGCGACGAACCCCTGCACCGAATCTGGACAGGTCGACCGCGGAATCCTGCAAGAGCATTTCCGCTATGTTGAGGCCAACCAACATAGGATGAACTGCAAATGGTGAGAGGTCGACATGCGTAACGCACTTCGCACAGTCCTTTGGTTGTTGTTGTGGCTGCCGTTGGTCGCCTTCACTCAAGGGCTCGTAACTTCCACGAGATCGTCCTCCATCGGGGTCGGGGCCACCAATGCGATTTTCGGATGGACCGCCTCATATGTCGGGCCTCAGACCATACAGATCGGCGACCAAGGCATCTGCACAATTTCGCCGCCACCTTATCCGAATTGAACGCTGTACGGCGGTTCGGGTACCACCGCTGATCCCTTTAGTTTTGACTGCACTCCTCCGGTTCCCCTCAGTGGATGTTCGCTGCCGGGCGCGGCGAGAATCACCGCCACGGACCTCGGCAGCTACCTCACCGACATCAAGCCCTTCCTCGATATCGACGGTAACGGCCACGCCGATGCATTCACCGACGGCATACTGATCGTTCGCTATCTGTTCGGTCTGCGTAGTGCCGGCCTGATTGCAGGGGCCGTCGGACTCAGTGCCATCCGGAATACCGCCGCCGCGATCGAAACGCAAATCCAGAGCCTGATGCCGTAGGGTGTGAATCATCAGGCGCATCTGAGCAGTTCAGATAACGAACGATCACGACGCAACAATCCGCGTTTTATCGTTCAACGAATTGATTCGTCGGCACGTCAGCCTTTCAGAGATGCTCGGGTGTTGGTGATTTTCGTTGCTCACTCTTGCCTGATCACTCACAAGGTGTAGCTTTAATTTCGTACATCAGGGTCCTCACAGGGGCGACAAACCGTCTTTTGTCACTCAATGCCTGTGTTGCCTCGACAGTCCATCCCATTCAGTCGATGATGGATACAACTGAAAGGTTGACGAAAGGTAGGAACTGAATTGGCGGCGTATTGTGAATGTCTCAGCCGTGTGGACTTGCCGTCGCCATCCGCGGTGTTGCTTGGTAGCTGCCCTGTCGTTGGCGCACATGATTCGCGGATTGCAGGTAGGAGCACACGAGATGATGACAATGCACTTGAGTCGGTATCTTGCCGGCCTAATCTGGAGTCTTGCCGCGTTGCCGGTTTTGGCCGCCGTGGTCGAGTACTTCAATCCAGACCTGAATAACTACTTCATCACCGCCGATCCCACCGAACAGGCATTTGTCGATAGCGGGGCCGTGGGCCGCTGGCAGCGCACGGGCAATACGTTCGTGACCGGAGGGCCGAATCAGGTGTGCCGGTTCTACGGCAACGGCATCATCAACCCCGCCACCGGGGCCATCTACGGACCGAACTCGCACTTCTACACCGCCGACCCGGCTGAGTGCGCGGGTCTCAAGGCGATCTACACGCCAACCGCCAAGAGCTGGAAGTTCGAGAGCAACGACTTCCTGACCACACCTACGGTCAACGGTGCCTGTGCATCCGGCCTGGTGGCCGTCTATCGGGCCTACAACAACGGCTTTGCCAAGGGCATCGACAGCAATCACCGCATCACACGCAACAAATCTGCGTACCTGCAGAACGTGGCCGCTGGCTGGTCCGGAGAGGGCGTGGTGATGTGCGCGCCGGCAGGTGGGACCACGGCAAACTGCACGTATTCACTGAACAGCCCAAGCACGCAATTTGCCGCGAGTGGCGGCAATGGGAGCGTATCAGTCACGGCCGGTACCGGTTGTGCGTGGGCAGCCGCTAGCGACTCTGGCTGGATCGCGATCAACGGTACCGCAAGCGGCATTGGCAACGGCACCGTCAGCTACACGGTTGCCGCGTACACCGGCGCCGCTTCGCGCAGCGGAATGTTGACCATAGCCGGGCAATCCGCTGCCTTAACGCAGTCGGGCACCACGACTCCGCCAGGCGGACAATTTGTGGAATATCCGTTGCCCACGCTTAATGCTCATCCAGTAGTCGTATCGGCGGGTGTCGATGACAGTATGTGGTTCGTCGAGACCAATACCAACAAGCTCGGGAAGATCACTCATGATGGCGTGATCACCGAATACCCAATGAACTCTTCCATTTTGGGCGCGCTGCCGGGCGCCGATGGAAATATGTGGTTTTCCTTGCCCAGCGAAAACAAGATCGGGAAGATCAGTTCGTCGGGCGTCATTGTGGAATACCCGCTCTCAACTCCCAGTTCCAGCCCCGGGCAACCGCATCCCGGACCCGACGGAAACATGTGGTTCACAGAGTTGTCCGGCACTACCGGCAGGATCGGGAGAATCACGCCCAGTGGCGTCGTCACCGAGTGGCCGGTTCCCACACCTTTATTGGGCCTGTTTGGGCCGTTCACTGCAGGGGACGGCGACTTGTGGTTTAGCGAACTGATCCAGGCTAACCAGTCGATCGCCAGCAAGGCTGGCAGGATCACGCCCAGCGGAGTAATCAGTGAATTTGCACTGCCCTCGCCGGTACCTTTCATTTTTCCGGGTCCGGATGGCAATCTATGGTTTTCGGAATTGAGCCCGCGGAACTCTGTGGGCAAGATATCGACAGCGGCGGTTGTGACTGAGTTTGCCATTCCTACCGCCAGTGCTGGCGCGTCGACACCATTCCCCGGACCGGATGGAAATCTGTGGTTCGCGGAACTGACATCAAACAAGNNAGAAAAATCACGCCGAATGGATTGATTTCCGAATACGCGGTTCCGGCACCCAACACCGGGTTGACAGGAGTTGCAAGCGGTCCGGATGGCAATCTCTGGTTTGCGTCGGAAACAGGAAACGCGATGTGCAGAATTACACCGGCAGGTGTCATCACCGAATTCGCGCTCACGACACCAAACGCCGGACCTACCGCGCCACTGACGGGCAAGGACGGAAGTCTTTGGTTCGCGGAACAGAATGCGAACAAGATCGTAAAGTTTATTTTGCCTTGATGGGTGAATGTTGGCGAGAAGGAAAGTCATGAAGCTCAGCAAATTGGTAAGCGTGACTGCCGTTTGGCTAACACTGGTCATCGCTACCCACGCACAAACCCAAACGGCACAAAACCGGCCGGTGATGGAGCGCACCGATCGTACCCTGGGGTTGGGCGCTAAGGTCGATACCAGTCTCGGCGACTGGCACAACATTGGCCCGCTCAACTTTGGTGGCAAGGTCTTCGACATCGCGGTGAATCCGACGAACCCCGACGACGTGTTCGTCGCCTACGGCAGCGGAGGCTTGTGGAGAAGCCCGGACGGAGGCGCCTCGTGGTCGATCATGAGCGACCGTTACCGCAACAATTCCATCGGCTCGGTACGCATCAACGCCGTCAATCCGTTGCTGGTAATCGTAGGACTCGGCGCTCCCGGCACGACAGCGCTAAAACAGGACGACGGCGTGCTGAAGTCCGCTGACGGTGGCAACACTTGGAAGGCCATAGGCCCAGCCGTTTCAGCCGACGATTCGATCATCCAGGTCGAGTTCTCGATCAATGATCCGAACACAATTTATGCCGCCAGCGAAACGGCGCTCTATCGAACAACCAATGGTGGCGCGGCGTGGAGCGCCATCCTGACATTCAATGGTCAGCACAACTGGGACTGGATGCCCTCGTTGGCGCTGCATCCCACGGATCCCAACACGATACTGGTGTCCGAAAAGGAAGTGGGCATCATGCGCACCAGCAACGGCGGGATCACGTGGACGCGCGTGGACCAATCGATGGACCAGACCAATCCAATCAGCGTGCTGGCCTGGTCGAAATCAAACCCCAATGTGGTCTACTGCGAGCGAGGGGGGGGCGATGGTTATCCCATCTTCACGTATCGCTCGTCTGACGGGGGCTTGACGTGGGCGCCCGGCGTCGTGATGAATGATTTTCAGCAGGGGCGCTATGACATGGCCCTGGCGGTCGACCCCACGAACGAAAATCGCGTTCTAATCGCGAATACCGGGATGTTTGAAACGCTCGACGGCTTGAATACATATAGCGCCATCACGGCCGGCCACACCGACCATCTCAACGTCACCTTTGCTCCGTCGAATCCGCAGATCGTTTACGAAGGCAGCGACGGAGGCGCCTGGAAAAGCGCGCAGGCCGGGCACGACGGCACCTGGACACGTGCCGATGTCGGGGTGCAGACAAACAAATCCTTCGGCATCGCGGTCGATCCGCAGAGCGGGAAGATTTACCTGTCGGCGGGCGATTACGACGCGATTTTGTATCAACCCGGTAGCGGCTGGGCGAACATGGGTGGGGGGTACGAGTGGGGAAGGTTCTACATCAATCCCCACGACCTGAGCGATGTGTACGAGTCACGGTCCACTGGAGTATTGCAAGCAGGTCCGTGGCAGCCCTTAGGGCCGGACCTGGGCGCATCGCGTCCCACCTTCAACCCAATGGCGTTCGATCCGGTCGACGCGAAAACGATCTACTCTGCCACCAATCGACTTTGGAAATCGCCCGACCGCGGCAACACCTGGACATTGCTGGGCCCACCGATTGGCCAGCTTCCCGTCGATACTTCGTCCTTCGTCTCGTACATTACCGTGCCTCCCGCTACCCCGACGACCATCTATGTGCACTTTGCTCATGATGGGCATCTCTGGAAGACTACCGATGGCGGCGTGACGTGGACCGGCATCTCCGGTCCAGCTTACGGCCCAAACTTCAGCCACGCGCTCACCNNTACGGTGATGCCCGACAATCCGGGTGAATTGTTCATCGGCACCAGCACCGGCCTCTATCATTCGATGGATGGCGGGCTCACGGCCACACCCATCGCCACTGGGTTGCCAACCATCTTCGTCAGGCAGATCGTCATCGATCCTTCGACGCCAGAACGCATATTTGCAAGTACGACCACATCGGTCTTCTTCAGTCAGGATCGTGGGAACACGTGGGCGCAGTTAGGCGCGGTACTGCCGCCCATTGGCGTGTGGGACCTGGAACTCGTCGGGGGAACGCTCTATGCCTCTACCGAACAATCGATCTGGGAACTGGTTTTGCCGCAGGTCGCACCGCTGGCACCGCGCCTGGTTTCGCCCGGTCCGAGCGCAGCAGGCTACTCCGTGCATCCAACGCTGCGTTGGGAGTGGCCTTATGGCGCCACATCCTTCGACGTTTACTTTGGCACCACACCCACGCCGCCCTTAGTGGCAAATACGACCGCTACGTTCTACACGCCTGCCGCGACACTCTCGAACACCGTTTACTACTGGAAAGTTGTCGCCAGGAACGGCGTCGGGACAGCCTCGTCAGCGACCTGGCCGTTCAATACCGGCTCGCTCCCCTCGCCGCCGGTGCTGATTTCTCCGGCGAACCAAACGATCAGCGCTTCTTTCGGCCCTTCGCTCACCTGGGCCAGTGCGAGCGGCGCAACTTCGTACGACGTGTACTTCGGCGCTTCCAGCCCGCCGCCGTTGCTCGGCAACACGAGCGTGACGCACTACCAGACAGCGGCACCGAGCCCCGGTACAACGTATTACTGGAAGATTGTTGCGGTAAACGCAGCTGGGCCCTCTCCATCGTCCGTCTGGTCATTCACTACACCAGGTTCGACGCCGAGCGTTTCCGGCCTGCCGCTCGCGATCGTAGGCAATCGCGGCTCAAACGATCTATCGGCGTACGCGATCGACGCAAGCGGTACCCTGACGGCCGTGCCGGGGTCGCCTTTTTCCACCGGAACGGATACACCAAACTCGGTTGCGATCGATTCGATTCATGGGTTTGTGTATGTCGCTCCGTTCGGCGGCGACACGATTGCGGGGTTTTCCATCAATCGGTCCACCGGCACGCTAACGCCAATATCGGGCTCGCCGTTTGCCGTGTCCTCAGCGATCGCCCTTGCTGTGGATCCGGGCGGGCGATTTGTGTACGTGGTCGGCGGCCAAAGCATTGATGCCTTTACGATCGACGCGGGGAGCGGCGCGCTCTACGCAATGTCCGGCTCGCCGTTTGTAGGTGGATCTCGGCCACACTCCATAGCAGTGGATCCATCTGGTCAGTTTGTGTACGTGGCGGATTGCGGCCTGGGGCAAGGATGCGCCGGCACGGGGTCAGGCGGGGTCTGGGCATACCAGATCGATGCGGAGACCGGCGCATTGACTGTGTTGCCGGGCTCGCCGTATCTGGCGGGACTCAACCCGAACTCCATCGCCGTGGACCCTGCCGGACATTTCGTCTACGTGACGAATAGCGGATCGGGCAATCTTTCGGGCTTTGCCATCAGTGCAGGTAGAGGCACGTTGATTCCGGTTCCTGGCTCGCCATTTGCGACCGGCCCCCAACCGTCGGCCGTCGGATTCACGCCGTCAGGAAAGTTCGCGTATGTTTCGGCGCATGGCGGCGGTCAGGTGGCAACCTTCAAGGTTGATTTGGCAAGCGGCACACTAGCGGCGGTGGCAACGGTGTCAACCGGTTCCGCTCCTGTCTCGCTTGCGACCGATCCGACCGGCCAATACCTCTTCGTCGCCAATTCCGGCTCAAACTCCGTTGGCCGGTACACAATCAACCAGATTACCGGAACCATTGCCCTGATTGGCGAACTTGCCGTGGGCACTACGCCGGTGTCGGTGGCAACAGTGGCCCTGTTGGCCGCCGCCCCTACGCAAACTGGAACAATTCCGACAGTGGTCGAATACTACAATCCGGACCTCGACAACTTCTTCATTACCGCCGACCCTACTGAACAAGCATTCGTGGACAGCGGCGCGGTGGGGCGTTGGCTACGCACCGGAGGTACATTTGACGCAGGCGGACCAAAATTGGTCTGCCGCTTCTATGGCAATTCGAACATCAACCCCGCTACCGGTGCCATCTATGGGCCGAATTCCCATTTCTATACGGTGGATGCCAATGAGTGCGCAAACCTGAAGGCGATCTATACGCCGAACGCCAAGAGTTGGAAGTTCGAAAGTAACGACTTCGCCACGCATTCCACGCTAAATGGTTCCTGCACGTCGGGATTGACGCCCGTGTACCGAGCCTACAACAACGGCTTTGCGAAAGGCATTGATTCCAATCATCGGATCACTAGTAGCACGGCTGCCATACAGGAGGTAGTGACTCGCGGCTGGAGCAACGAGGGTGTGGTCATGTGTGCGCCGCAGTAGCCCGGCCGCAATATGGTGGAGGGAACGCTTTCGACGTTTAAGCGTGTCCAAGAATATTTTCACAAGTACCTGCAGGAAGACGGCTTGTAGCACAGTGTTGCCCCAATTGAGCTAGTCCTAAGCGAAAACAGTGGGAAGCTCAGCTCTGCCGAAACAATTCCGATCCAAGAATGGGAGAAGCGGCGTGGCGGGCCGTGAACGATTCGAACCCTAGGAACTAAAGCGTTAGCACCGCCCCGAAACCGACCCAGGCACCGCCACTGGACTGACCCCTTCTCAGACTCCTGCAACGTCCCTCGCATTGTCCGTTTGCGGGGTGAGATTGGGTCAACGAAATCCCCGCACATGGGTCAAGAAGTTGTCGGTGCCAACACCGATAGACCTCAAGAGAAGTGCGACTATACTTGATAATCCTTTCCAGAAAGGGGAGGACGGTAAATAGGCAATTTGCTCGTCGAAAGGCCGGTTTACCACCGCTCTTGGTGCGCCTGAATGGAGGAGAAACGCATGATGGAGACCCAACGAACACGTCCTAGCAGTGGCCGGTGGTACATACTGCTGTTGATAAGCTTGATGTACCTCATCACCTATC
>PLYG01000052.1 GCA_003153335.1 Betaproteobacteria bacterium
CGCCCCACATCGGCTACGACAAGGCGGCGGAGATTGCAAAAAAGGCGCATCACGAAGGCACGATGCTCAAAGCCACGGCGCTCGCACTCGGCTACGTCAGTGCCGAAGAATTCGACAAGTGGGTGGATCCGAACCAGATGCTGGGGCCGCGTTGACGGCGCGTGATGCGTCGCAAAATAGGGGACAGACCACGTTTAATCGTTGGCCGAGCCGCAAGAAACGTGGTCTGTCCCCTATTTTTTCCATCTTCGACTACCGTATGAGTTGATTCATCGACACGATGGGCAGCATCACTGCGAGCACCAGCACCAGCACGATGCCGCCCAGCAGCACGATCATCACCGGCTCGATCAGCCCGGTCAGCCAGGCGAGACGACGTTCGACTTCGCGCTCTTGCTGCGCGCTGGCGCGCTCGAGCAGTGCCGGAAGCTGCCCGCTCGCCTCGCCGCTCGCTACCAGGTGCACGAACAGCGGCGGAAAAATCTTTGCCTCGGCCAGCGAGCGCGACAGCGATACGCCTTGCCGGACGCGCTCCGCCACGTCCATTGCCGCACTGCGCATCGGCACCAGCCACAGCACGCCACTCGCGGCTTCGAGCGCACGCAACAACGGCGCGCCACTCGCCACCAGGATTGCCAGCGTGCTGGCGAAGCGCGCGGTATCGAGTCCGCCCAGCAGGCGGCCGATGCCGGGCACGCCGAGCAGCGCGCTCTGGCAGCGGGCGCGAAATCGCTCGCGCCGCCAGCTCAGGGTCAGCAGCACGGCGCCGATTGCGATGGCCGCCAGCCAATACATCCAGCTCGCGCGCAGGAATCCGCTGACGGCGATCAATGCCTGCGTGAGCCAGGGCAGCGCCTGCCGCGATTGCTGAAACACGGCGACCACCTGCGGGACGACGTAGAACATCAGCGCGGTGATCACCGCGATTGCGATCACCGCCACCAGCACCGGATAGATGAGCGCCAGACCAATCTTCTGCTTCAACGCCTGGCGCGCTTCCAGGTAGTCGGCGAGGCGCGCCAGCACGCCCGCCAGTTGCCCGGTCTCGCCGCCCACCGCAACCAGGCCGCGATACAGCGATGAATAGGTTTGCGGTTGCGCGCCCAGCGCCTGCGCCAGACTTTGGCCGCCGACGACGCCGGCGCGCACGCGCTCCAGCGACTGCCGGGTCCGCGGCTGGTCGGCCTGCTGCGCCACGGCCGCCAGCGCCTGCTCGAGCGGCGTGCCCGAGACCAGCAGCGTCGCCAGTTGCCGTGTGACCAGGCTGACTTCGTCAGCGGGCAGTCCGCGCTTCCAGCCGCCGGACGCCGCTACTTCGGTGGTCTGTGAAACGGTGACCTCGACCGGAGCGAGTCCCTGCGCCCGCAACGCGTCGCGGGCGGCGCGCGGCGTCAGCGCGTCGAGACTGCCAAAGCGGCTGCGCCCCGCGGTATCCAGTGCTTCGTAACGAAAAGTCGGCATCCGCCAGCCCCGTTGCGTTACGCGGTCTCGCACACGCGCAGCACTTCGGCGAGCGACGTGGTCCCATCCTCCAGCCAGCGCATGGCGTCGCGGGCCAATGAACGCGCCGCGCCCGCGGTCATGTGCGCGCGCACGTCGCGCTCGCTGCGCCGCTCGTGGATGATGGCGCGGACCGCTTCGTCGATGGTGAGCAGCTCGTAGATGCCGGTGCGGCCCGCGTAGCCGGTGTCGTTGCAACGGGCGCAGCCGCGCGGACGATGCAACTGCGCCATCTCTGCGCCGCCCAGGCGGCGCACCAGCGCACGTTCGTCGGCGCCCGGCGCATAAGCCTCGCGGCAATGCGGGCACAACCTTCTGAGCAGCCGTTGTGCCAGTACGCCGAGCAGGCTGGACGCGAGCAGGTACGGTTCTATCCCCATGTCGGCCAGGCGGGTCACGGCGCTGGCCGCATCGTTGGTATGCAAGGTCGCCAGCACCAGATGACCGGTGAGACTGGCCTGCACCGCGATTTGCGCAGTCTCGGCGTCGCGGATCTCGCCTATCATGATTACGTCCGGGTCCTGCCGCAGGATGGAGCGCAGCGCGAGTGCGAACGTGAGTTCGATCTTGGGATTGACCTGCATCTGCCCAATCCCATCCAGCGCATACTCGATCGGGTCTTCGACGGTCATGATGTTGTGGCGCGCGCGATCCAGCCGCGACAGCGCCGCGTACAGCGTTGTGGTCTTGCCCGAGCCAGTGGGGCCGGTGACCAGCACAATGCCATGCGGCCGCCGCACCAGCGCATCGACTGCGTTAAGCGTTGCGGTAGCCATGCCCAGCGCGCCCAGATCGAGATGCGCCGAATCCTGGTCCAGCAAGCGCAGCACCACGCGCTCGCTGTTGCCGGTGGGTACGGTCGAGACGCGCACGTCCACCGGCTTGTCGCCCAGCTTCAGGGAAATGCGGCCGTCCTGCGGCAGCCGCTTTTCCGCGATATCGAGATTGGCCATGATCTTCACGCGCGACACCAGCGCCGCATGCAACGCGCGGGGCGGCTCCACCACTTCGCGCAACACGCCGTCGATGCGAAACCGCACCAGCGATCGCGTCTCGAACGGCTCGAAGTGAATGTCGGAAGCGCGTTCGCGCAATGCTTCCAGCAAGATCGCGTTGATGGTGCGCACCACTGGCGCTGCCGCGGCGCTGCCGTCTTCGCCGGCGGCCAGTAGGTCCTCCGATTGCGGCAGATCCTGCAGTAGCGCGGAGAGATCGGTTTCGCGCGCCAGATCGGTCGCCACCCGCGCGGCGATCGCCGGCGCGCCGGACGCGGGCGATGCCTGGTTGTAGGCCCGCGCGAGCAGCGTGGCAAAGCGTTCTGCGCCGACCGGCTCGGCGCGGATGGGCCGCGCCAGGATGCGCCGCACTTCCGAGAGGCCGTCAGCCGACGCATTGGGCCGGGTGTAGACAATGACCGCGACACCCTCGTCAGCGCCTGGCAGCACGCCCTGCGCCTGCGCAAAGGCATACGGGATTTGCGCCGCGTGGGGAAACGTGGCGTTTGCCAACGACGGGGAGCTTTCGGCGGCGCTCGCCATGGACGGAACTTACTTCGGCGGGCGCAGCGACAGCGGCGGCTCAGGCACGCTGGTGTCGGGCCAGTACAGGCGCTGTTCGGGCGCGTTCTTCTTTTGCTCGCCGATCACATAGTCGTAGCGGTCGATGGTCAGTCCGCGCACCGCGTTTGCATCGCGGATCACGGTGGGCCGCAGGAACACCATCAGATTGGTCTTGGAGCGCTTCCTGGTGCCGTACCGAAACAGGTTGCCCAACACCGGCACGTCGCCCAGCAACGGCACTTTGTCCTCGCCGTTGGAGATGCTGTCCTGGAGCAATCCGCCCAGCACGACAATCTGGCCATCGTCGACCAGCACATTCGACTCGAGCGAGCGTTTGTTCGTGATCGGGCCCGAGGCGTTGTTGACGGTCAAGTCCTGAACGCTCGACACCTCCTGGAAAATCGCCAGGCGCACCGTGCCGCCTTCGGTGATCTGCGGCTTCACCCGCAAGGTCAGGCCCACATCGCGCCGCTCGATGGTCTGGAACGGCGTCGGCGTGGTTTGCGTCCCCGTTTGCGCGTACTGGCCGGTGATGAACGGCAAGTTCTGGCCGATCACGACCTTGGCTTCTTCGTTGTCCAGGGTCAGCAAATTTGGGGTCGACAGGATGTTGGCGTTGGCGTCGCTCTCGAGCGCACGCGCCAGCAAACCGAGGTTGGTGATGGTGCCGATGCCGGGTATGAACACCTGCCCGCGCACGATGCCCAGATTCAATCCAGGGCCAGCTGCGCCTATGCTCGTGGCGGTGTCGATGATGTTCTGGCCTGAACCCCGCGCGCCGAAATTGGTCCCGCCGATCACCTGCGTGTTGTTGCTGGACAGCCCGCCCAGGGCCTGCCACTGGATGCCGAACTCGGCCGCCTTATCGGCGGTGATTTCGACGATCAGCACCTCGACGAAAACCTGGGCGCGGCGCACATCCAGCATTTCCACCACCGCGCGCAGATTGTTGTAGATCGCCTCGGGCGCGTTGATGATCAGCGCATTGCTCGTCGAATCGGCCTGGATCGTCGCGCCGCCGGCGGAAATAGAACCGGACGAAGCAGACTGAAATGGGTTGGTCGTCGCGGGGGTGCTGGGCGCCGCTGCTCCGGCGCCTGTTCCTGCGCCTGGGGACCCGCCGCTCAAGGTCGTTGTGGTCGACATGGGCGCCAGTGACGACGATGCCGCGGGTCCCGACGAGTCTCCGGTCATCACCGCGCGCAGCGTCTGCGCCACGCGCGCGGCTTCCGCATTCTTCAGATACAGGATATGGACATTCCCGGTCCTGGACGTCGGCGTGTCGAGCTGTTCGATCAGGCTTTTCGCCCGCGCCAGGCGCATCGGGTTTTCGGAGCGCAGCAAGATGCTATTGGTGCGCGCGTCGGCAATGATTTGCACGCGCTGCGTAGGCTCGCTGGCGGAGGTGGCAACGGCGGAACCCGTGTCAGTCAACAGGCGATTGAGGGTCTGCACCAGGTCGACCGCGGAGGCGTACTGGACCGGCACCAACACCGGCTCGGCGCCGCCGCCCTGATCGATCGACGCGATGATGCGCTCGATGCGTTTCAAATTGTCGGCGTAGTCGGTAATGATCAACGAATTGGTCGACGGATACGCCGCGATCGTATTGTTCGGGGCGATCAACGGCCGCAGCACGTTCACCAGTTGCGACGCCGACTCGTTCCTGAGCGTGAACACCTGGGTGATGAGCTGATCACCGCGCGCGGCAATATTACCTTGCCCCACCGGGGTCGGATTGGTCTTGCCGTCGGCTTCGGGAACGATTTTTACGAAGCCGGCGCCTTCGACGGTGACAAAGCCCTGCGCGCGGAGCGCCGACTGCAGCATCGGATAGGCCAGGCTCTTCGGGATAGGCTTGCCGGAGACGACGTTGACCGTGCCCTTGACCCGGGAGTCGACCACAAAGGTCCGGCCAGTCATCTCGCCGACGGCCTTCACCACCGCATCGATGTCGGCATTGACGAAATCCAGCCGCACCGCCTCTTCTGCCGCTGCGAACCCGGAAACAAGGCCGACGAACAGGGCAAGCAAGGCGGCAAAGGCAGTCCGGGAACGGGGCATGAATAGACTTGCTTCAGGCGATTGAACAAGCGTTTATCATAGCACGCCGGAATGGTGAATCCATTTGGCTGCATCGCCGCATCCAATGGGAAGCAGGTTCACCAGGAGACAAGAAGATGTTTGACATTGACAGCATGGGCGGACTGGTCGCGATTCTCGCCGTCGTTCTCATTTTTGGCACGCCGATCATCATCGTGATCGCCATTCTGATACACAAGGCCAGGCGGACCCAGCGCATACACCAGACAGTGGTCGCGCTGGCCGAAAAGGGTTTGCCGATTCCCCCCGATCTCTTTGTCGACAAGCCTTCCACCGACAACACCTCGCCGCTGCACAAGGGCGTGGTGCTGATCGCCGTAGGCGCGGGTCTGACGATTTTCTTTCTGTCCATGCCGGACACGCATGCGCCATGGGGCGTGGGCATGATTCCGCTGCTGATCGGCGTAGGCTATCTGATTGTCTGGAAGATCGAGGGCAAGAAAGAGGACAAGGCGTGACACCAGCCTAGGTTTCGCGCAATGAACATGCCTCGATGACGGCGCCCGAACAACACCGATGTCTGCCTATGCTCCACTCGTGGCCCTCTCCGCCGTGTCCCGGCGCGTGGGCCGCCGCGATGCACCCCGGACGGTGACCATGGCGCCGCGCCCGCCCGCACGCGCGATACCGCTGAGTGATGCGGTACTGGTCGCCCGCGTGCTGGCCGACGATGACCGCCATGCGTTCGCCGAACTCACGCGCCGGCATCAGTCGGCGGTGCGATCTCTGCTGCGCCGACTGACCCGCCACGACCATGCGCTTGCGGACGATCTGGCGCAGGATACTTTCATCCATGTCTACCGCAATCTGCGGCAGTTCCGCGGCGATGCGAAATTCGCGACCTGGATTTACCGGATTGCCTACAACACGTTTCTCGCCCATGTCCGTTCAGCCCATCCGGAAGAAGAACTGCCGGAGCAGCTTCCGGAAGACGGCTTCGGACCGTCGCTCGCCCAGGCCAGCGCGATGAAAATAGACGTGGCGAGGGCGCTCGCCACGCTTTCCGAGGTCGAACGCGCGGCCATCATCCAATGCTACTATCAAGACCTGTCGCACGAAGAGGCGGCTTATGTTCTGGGCTGCCCTTTGGGTACAGTGAAAACCAACGTGTTGCGAGCCAAGCGGAAATTGCGCGCCGTGCTCGCGGCGTGGTCGCCAGCCGGCACCTGAGCAGAATTGAGCGAAAGGCAGGGAGGTTTCATCATGACCAGCAATAGTCAGCAGACTGCGAACCAGCCAACCGCGACGCCGGACGATGCGTGGCTGGAATCCTTGTTGCGCCAGGATGCGGCCGCCACTTCGTACGTCGATGATGGCGGCTTTACCGCGTCGGTGATGAAGCAGTTGCCGGCCCGAACCGGCCGGTCGCCCCAGCGCTGGATCGTGCCGGCCATGGGGTTGCTCGGCTTTTTGATCGGACTGGTGTGGTTGTCGGGCGGCGAGAACTTGTCCCTGAATCTGGCCAGTCTGGCGCACATGAAGTCGCTGTCGCTGCAGACCGTTCTCGTGGCGGTGCTGCCGGTGGGCTTGCTCTACTGGCTGGCGGTCGGCGCCGCGTGGCAGGAAAACTAGCCACGCTGGAACCGGCCGGGCGCACCATGAAAAAAGCCGCCCGAGGGCGGCTTTTTCTCATTGTCTGTTCAACAACTCAGTCAGTGAGCTTGAACTCGAACGGCGCCTTGACCTGATACTTGTCACCATCCGCTTCGAACTTCCAGCTGAGCAGGCAGCGCTTCAATTCCCGCTCGAATCCGTCGGTGTGTTTGCCCTCGAGCATTTCGACATTCGTCACATTGCCCTTTTCATCGACGTTGCGCAGGGTCAAGAAATCGCCTCCGGCAATGCCCTTGCGCAACGCCTCACGCGGGTAGGTGCAGTCTTCCTTGTGGGTTGGTTTTACACCGGTGCGGACCTTCGGCTTCGGTGGTGGCGGCGGCGCGGGCGGGGCTACAACAACCACGGGCGCGGGCGGCGCAGGCGGTGCAATCACCGGTTCGACCAGGGGTGGCGTAATCGAAACACTGGAAATCACCGGGGCTATCGGCGCAGCGACGACGACTTCAGGCGGCGGAACGTAGGGAGGCGGCGTCGCTTCGACCTTGGGCGGCATCGGCTCTACCTTCTTCGGGGGCGGCGGCGGCGGCGGGGGCGGCGGTATGAATTCCTCGATGATCTTGGTTTCGAGCGGCTTGACCAGAACCTTCAAGGTCTTGTTCGCGAGCCCTGTCACCAGGGCATAGATGATGAATACATGCAGGAGCACCACGCCGGTAAAACCGATCAGGTGTTTCTTTGCGTTGCGCTGTGAACTTGCATAATCCATTCGGAAAAACTCCTGTCACCCATCGGCTCGTTGCTCCCGCGGTGTACCTGCCGTAGTCCTTGTGGGACGCCGGCTGTTATTCCAGAAACTGTTCGCTGCCGATGATGCCTATCTTAGTCAGGCCTTTGCGCTGCGCGGAAGCCATCACGCCGGCGACGACATCGTACTTGGCGGCCTTGTTCGGGCGCAGGTGCACTTCCGGCTGCAGCGCCTGCGCGGCCACCGCCTGCATCTTCGATTCGAGTTCTGGGCGGCCGGAAACCGCCACGCCGTTCCAGTAAACAATGCTTTGCGGATCGATGTCGATTTTGACGATTTCAGGCTTGATCAACGGCGGTGGCGGATTGCCTATCGGCATATCCATGTTCACCGCGTGCAACTGTATCGGAATGGTGATGATCAGCATGATCAGCAGCACCAGCATCACGTCAATGAGCGGCGTGGTGTTGATGTCGATCATGACCTCGTTTTCCTCCGTGCCACCAGTGCCAACGTTCATTGACATTGCATTTCCTTCCATCCTTTCGCGCCGCCGTCGCTGCCCGGAATCCGATCCATCGGGCAGCGTTTGCCGATACCCGAGATCAATTGATCACCGTGGGGTCGGTAATGAAGCCGACCTTGGTAATGCCGGCCCGCTGCACCGCATAGATGACGCGGCCGACGGAATCGTAGTCGGCGCCCCCGTCGCCGCGGATCTGCACTTCGGGCTGGGGGTCCTTTTTGGCGAAAACCTTCAGCCGATCGATCAGATCGCGCGTTCCCTTGATCGGGGTGTCGTAAATGAAAATCCGCCCGCGCCGGTCGACCGAAATGATCACGTTTTCCGGTTTGGTAGCCCGTATCTGATTCAGCTCATGCGGCAGAGTGACCTTGATCGACGTCGTCACCACCGGAATGGTGATCAGAAAGATGATCAGGAGGACCAGCATCACGTCGACCAGCGGCGTGGTATTGATCGTGGAGACTACGTGGTCTTCCTCGTCCGCAGCCGGGCCTACGTTCATTGCCATGCTGATCGGCCTTAGCGATTCGTATTGGCGAGCAGCACCGCGTGCATGTCGCCGCCGAAGGCGCGGACCCGTTCGAGAGTCGATTTGTTGCGACGAACCAGCCAGTTGTACCCGAGCACCGCGGGCACCGCGACGGCCAGACCGATCGCCGTCATGATCAGCGATTCGCCGACCGGGCCGGCGACCTTGTCAATCGAGGCCTGCCCGGATACGCCGATCTTGACCAGTGCGTTGTAGATTCCCCAGACGGTTCCGAACAGACCCACGAACGGCGCTGTCGAACCGACGGTTGCCAGAAACGCCAGGCCATCCTGCAGGCGGCTTTGCACATTTTCGGTTGCCCGCTGGATCGACATCGCGATCCAGCTGTTCAGGTCGATCTGTCCGAGCAGGCCATCGTGCTTCTTGGTCGCCTCGAGTCCTTGTTCCGCAATAAAGCGATAGGGACTGGATTCCTTCAGCGTGTCGGCGCCCTGGCGCACTGAACCGGCGGTCCAGAAGGTCTTGTCGGCTGCGTCGCCCTGGCGGCGCACCCTGGCCTGCTCGTAGAGTTTGGTGAATATGATGTACCAACTGCCCAAAGACATGATGAACAGAATCGACAGCGTGGTCCTGGCCACCGGGTCACCTTGTTCCCACAAGGCCTTCAGGCCATACGGGTTCTCGACGTTGGTGGTTAGCGGCGCGCCACCGGCAACTGGGAGATTCGCCGGCGCGGGAGGCGCCGATGCGTCAGGCGCAGCGGCTGGAACTGCCGGGGTTGCTGGCGGGACGGAACTGCTGGAAGGCGCGTTTTGGGCACTGACCAGTGTGACACCCGCACAGAAGAAGATGGCCGTGACGCACACAGCGGCTCTGAACTTGTTTAGAAACATGGCAACGGTTCCCTTGCACTGGATATTGGATTAGGGACGGGATTGGGCCTCGTGGGCCGGGAATTGCAACGCTTGACCGATACGTTTGGTGCCGAACCGGTCAAAACGACCCCGTGCGCAAAGCGATGAATTGTACGCCATTTTTGTGAAAAAAACAGTGCGAAAAACCCGTAAGAAAATCCGGCGTGACGAACCATCCAACCAGCTTCATGACTGCTTTACGCCAAAGCGGGCGCCGCGGTTTTTCCCGTCCAACCCCAAAAAAAACGGGCCCGCAGGCCCGTTTTTCAGGAGTGCAACCTGCATCTTATATCTTGTAGTGAACGCCCAACCGGAACTGACGGCCGCGAACATCGTACTGCGAAAAGTCGTACAGGTTCGTGGAGCTGAATCCCGGATCATACGGGGGTAGTTTGTCGGTAAAGTTGATGATCGACCCCGAAATCGCCAGATTCTTGGTGATGTTATATTTGGCGAAGAAGTCATACGAAATATAACGGGGAACCTGGTCGGGATAAACACCATTTTGGAAACGCGGATCGCCCGGAACGAACCAGGAGCCGGGCAACAGTTCCTGCCAGTAATGATGAATGTAGTTGGCCGCCAGTGTCGTCGACAGCGGGCCATTGTCATAGTCGAGCGAAAGAATACCCTTGACGCGCGGTATGGTGTTGATCAGCCCGCCGTTGGTGCCCGCGACTTCGACTCCGTCTTCCTTGAAAGTGTCGACATAGGTCACGTTCAAGCGGGTGGTGAAGCGGCCGAAGCCCGTGCTCAGACTATACTTGGCATCAAGATCGGCGCCGCGCGTGATGGTGCTCGCCTGATTGAAGTACTGGGCAAGCACGGTCACGATCGCTCCGGAGACCGGATCGCGGATAACATTCGGGCAGCCGCCCAGGGCCGCGCAGCCATTGACCGTCGCCTGAAAACTGCCTCCGGTAACCTGGTTTTTCCAGTCCACTTCCCACAGATTTACGCCGACATTGAAGCTGGCGCTAGGCTCGAACACGATGCCGATCGTCGTGCTTTCCGACTTTTCGGCTTTCAACGCAGGGTTACCGGCAAACACGCCCGAAATATTCGCGGTCGTATTGGTAACCGGATCATTCACCTGCGTGAAAAACGTCGCGGTCGAATTCGAGATTTCCGGCAGTGACGGCGCGCGGAAGCCCCTGCCCCAGTTGGCCCTGATCAGCAATTCGGGCGTGACTTTCAACTTCAAGCCAAGTTTCGGTGTGATCGCCGTACCAAAATCGCTGTAATGGTCGTAGCGAACCGCTGCCTGCGCTTCGAGCGCTCGGGTAATCGGCAACGCGAACTCGGTGAACAGCGCATAGCTGTCGCGGCTGCCATCGGTCGCGGTTGTGCCCTGTCCGAGAATCTGCCCGAGCTGAGCGGCGGCATCCGGGCTGTCCACCAGCTTTTCCTTGCGAAACTCGATGCCGGCCGCAACGCCAATCGGACCGCCGGGGAGGCTGCCGAATTCGGTTGAAAGCTTGGTGTCGGCGAACGACAGTTCGGAATCCGCTTTGCGTTGGGAGTTGATGCGCATCGAATCCCGCACCGCCGCCGAGTTCAGGGTCCACTGATCCAGGTTATAGGTCGAACTCGTCGACGTCGGAACCGGGGGCTGCACCGCGGACGTAACACCAAATGCGTTGCCTACGCCGGCTATCGAAAGCCCGTTCGAATTTACCTGGTCGATTTTATTCTTCGAATATCCAATGGCGCTATCACCGTCCCAACCGGCAAACGTGTACTTCATCCCGATCAGGAAACGACCGGTGTCGGAGGTAATATCGGTGTTGCGCGTACCCATGTCGGCCAACACCCCCTGGTAACGCGCAGCGGAGTTATACGGATTGCCGGCCACGCCGGGGGCGAAGTTGATGTTGTAGGTGAACGGAACCAATCCGGCTACCGTTGGGTTCAGACCAGTCGTGCCCGCGAAAAACGGATCCTGAAAGGTTTGAGAGGTCGTGACCCGGGAGAGCCCAACCTCGGTATAGCCTTGAATCGTGGGGGTGAAGTCGATGGTTCCGCGGCTCAGGAATCCGAAACGTTCCGTCTTGGGCAGGACGGTGAATTCGTTATTGAAGTCCTGCGTGCAAAAGGTATTGCCGGGAATATTGACTGCCGAGGTGGCTGCCAGCAGGCCGGCTGAAACTGCCTGGTCCGAAGTCATCACCGTGCCGCGGCAATTCGTGATCGCGCGTTCATTATTGGTCAGCGCGCCCGCAGCGGTCAGTTGGCGCCAAGTGCCGCCGCCCGTCAGCGACTGGGAGTTGCGACCGCCCGTTTCGCCGCGATGGTCGCGGCTTGCTCCGAACTCCGTGTTCGAAAACTCGAGCAGGTCGCGCTTGTAATAGTCGAACACGCCGAATACGTTGTACTTGTCCTTGGCCAGGTCGCCAGTCCCGGCGGTGAGGTTGAACCGGTATTCGTTCTTGCCTTCCGACCGGCCGGCGTCCGCGCCGACTTCCGCACCTTGGTAATCTTTGCGCAGAATGATGTTGACCACGCCTGCGATGGCGTCAGAACCATAAATGGCGGACGCGCCGTCCTTCAGAATTTCGATACGCTCTACTGCCGAAGTCGGAATGGAATTCAGGTCGACAAACGAATCCTGCAGGTTTTGCGCAAAACCGTATCCGCTCGTTCTGCGGCCGTTGATCAACACCAATGTCGTCTTTTGACCAAGCCCGCGCAGCGATATGCCCGCGGCGCCGGGAGCGAAACTGTTCGCGAAACTCTCGTTGAAACTTGCCGTGTTGGAGGGGATATTGCGTAGAACGTCGGCGACTGTGGGTCTTCCAGTACGTTCGATTTGTTCACGGGTAATCACTTCGACCGGCGCCACGGGTTCAGCATCGACCCGCTTGATGTTCGACCCGGTGATGACTGTCTTCTCAGTCGTCGCCGTTTGCGCTAGCGCCAGTGGTGCAACTCCGAGCGCCAACATCACGGCAACTGTCAGTTGTTTCGGTTTAAAAGCCATTGGATACCCCCAAAAGAATGAAGATGGGGAGGCTCCTTGCGGAACTGCCGAGCCCCCCGCTACGACAACGGGGAAATGATAGCCCAAGCCCCCTCAGGTCGACAACAAAATGTTACATTTGCGCCTCCCGCGTCCGCCCGACTGTTGTAAACGGGTAAGCCCTCAGATTTAATATGGTTATCCGCGTTGTCTGTATCCGCACGGCAACACGCGGGCGACCGCGCGCCGGTTTATGATTTCGGAGGCATGCATTGGCAATTGAGAATCCGACGGGTCCCGTACCGCTGGGCACCCCACCCGAATCCACACCCGGTTTTCGCATCGAAGCGGCGACGCGTGCCGATTTGCCCGACGTTCTCGGCATGATCCGGGCGTTGGCGGAGTACGAAAAACTGGCGCAGCTGTGCGTGGCGACCGAGGCGGATTTGGCGCGCAGCCTGTTTGCCACGCCCGCGCGGATCGAAGTGCTGCTGGGCAAGGAAAATGGGAAATCTGTGTGTTTTGCCCTCTTTTTTTACAATTTCTCGACTTTTCTGGGCAAGCCCGGGCTCTACCTCGAAGACCTTTTTGTGCGTCCGGAATTCCGGCGCAACGGGTACGGGCGGGCCATGCTGGTCCATCTGGCCCGCCTTGCGGTAGAGCGCAGCTGCGGCCGCTTCGAATGGTCGGTGCTAGACTGGAACGAGCCCGCGATCCGCTTTTATCAGTCGCTGGGCGCGACAGTGCTTGCCGACTGGCGCATCACGCGGGTGACCGGCGCGTCGCTGGTCGCGCTGGCAGCCCACGGCGCATAATTCACGCAACCCTTCCAACCCCGGCAACTTCAGCTCTCACGACGCCATGCTCGAAACCATAAGGCAACACTTTGGAAAACTGCAGTGCGACGCTGCATTCTGGTCGCTTCGCTACGTCGATGAGCGCTCGCGCTATGTGTGCGTGCGCCAGGATGTGGCGGAGGCGCCCAGTCTGGAACGCGATAGCGGCGCCATGCTGACGGTCTACGATACCGGCGGCTATGGCTACGCGGCGACCGCGGATTTGTCCACCGCAGGCTTGCAGACCGCGCTGGATCGCGCACAGAACTGGGCGCGCGCCACCGCCCGGCACTCGGTTTTGCCCAGGGCAATCGAGCTCGCGCATCCGCGAGGCCTGCGCACCTCACCCGGCATCGACGAGGTCCTGCCCACGGGTCGCGAATTGCTGGAACTGGCGCAGGCCGAGTCGGCCGCGGCGAAGCTCGACGACCGGATCGTCGACTGGCAAGCCAGCATCGAGGTCCGCGAAGCGGATCATCTGCTGCTGACCAACCACGGCGGCGATGTGCATCAGCAATACCGGTTCATGGTCCCCGATGTCAGCGCCACCGCCCATGCCGATGGCGACACGCAAACGCGAAGTCTGAGCGGGCGCGGGTTCTGCAGGCAGGGCGGCCGTAAGGTGCTCGCCGACGCACGCTTTGTCGGCGCGGGGCGGCGTCTGGCCGAAGAAGCGCTGGCGCTGGTCGGCGCGCCCAACTGTCCGACGGCTAAAATGGACGTGCTGCTGATGCCGGATCAGATGATGCTGCAAATCCACGAATCCATCGGTCATCCGCTGGAACTGGACCGCATCCTGGGCGACGAGCGCAACTACGCCGGCACCAGCTTTGTGACCCTCGACATGTTCGGCAGCTACCGTTACGGGTCTGAGCTGCTTAATGTCAGCTTCGATCCGACGCGGGCCGAGGAATATGCGTCGTATGCATTCGATGACGAGGGCGCGGTGGCACAAAAGACGCTGCTGATCGAGCGCGGCATCCTGCGGCGTCCGCTGGGCGGCTCGCTGTCGCAGCAGCGCGCCGGCTTGGCCGGTGTGGCGAACACCCGCGCCTGCTCGTGGAACCGGCCGCCGATCGACCGGATGGCGAATCTGAATGTCGAGCCGGGCGCTTCGACGCTGGCCGACATGATCGCCGCCACCGAGCACGGCATCCTTATGCAGACCAACCTGTCGTGGTCCATCGACGATTCGCGCAACAAGTTCCAGTTCGGCTNNCCTACCGCGGCGTATCGGCCACGTTCTGGCGCAGTCTGAAGATGGTGGGCGATCCCACCAGCTTCGACATGCTGGGCACGCCGACCTGCGGCAAGGGCGAGCCCAATCAGGGCATCCGGGTCGGCCACGCATCGCCCGCCTGCGTGTTTGCCGATGTGGACGTATTCGGCGGGGAAGAATGATGGAAGCGAATTTTCACGACCTGGCCGCAGCGCTGGACAATGCGTTGCAACCGGGCGAGACCTATACCGCGTGTTTTGCCGCGGAGGAAACCGATTTTGTGCGCTTCAACCAGGGAAGAGTGCGTCAGCCCGGAAGCGTGCGGCAGGCGGTGCTCAGCATCGATCTGATCCGTGGCAAGCGGCACGCGACATACGACCTGACACTGGCCGGCGACACGGCGATGGACAACGCGCATCTGCGGCTGGCGCTGGGCGACCTGCGAACACTGATCGCCGATGTCCCGGAGGATCCCTATCTGTTGTATGCGACCGAGGTCCGCTCCAGTACCAGCAAACGACCCGGCCAGTTGCTGCCTGCCGAGCGTGCAGTCGATGCCATCGTGGACGCCGCCCGCGGACTCGACCTGGTCGGGATCTACGCGGCCGGCAAGATATGCCGCGGCTTCGCCAACTCGTTCGGCCAGCGCAATTGGCACGAGGTCGAGAATTTCAATTTCGACTGGAGCCTTTATCATCGCAACGACAAGGCGGTGAAATCCGCGTATGCCGGCTTTGCCTGGAGCGACGCCGAGCTGGTCGCGAGGATGGACGCGGCGCGGGTCCATCTCCAACATCTGAAGGCGGCGCCACGGACGCTCGATCCGGGACGCTACAGCGCCTACCTTTCGCCGTCCGCCATGCAGGAACTGCTGGACATGATGTGCTGGGGCGGCTTTTCGGAAAAGCAAAAACAGGTCAAGCAAAGCCCCTTGCAAAAATTCTACGAGGGGCAACTGCGGTTGAACAAGATGGTGACCATGAACGAGAACGCAGAGGGCGGTGTAGCGCCGGCATTTCAGGGCGAGGGATACCTCAAGCCCGCGTTGCTCCCGCTGATCACCGAAGGCCGGCCGGCAAGCACCATGATTTCGCCGCGCACGGCGCAGGAATACACACTCAGCGAAAACGGCGCCGACGGCGACGAATCTCCCGGATCGGCTGATATGGCCGGCGGCACGCTGGCCGAAATTGACGTGCTCAGCGCGCTGGGTACCGGCATCTATATCGGCAACCTCTGGTATTGCAACTTCTCCGACCGGATGAACTGCCGCGTCACCGGCATGACGCGCTTCGCGAGCTTCTGGGTGGACCATGGGAAGATCGTCGCACCGCTCAACGTCATGCGCTTCGACGACTCGCTGTTCCGTGTCCTGGGCGAGAATCTCGAAGCGCTGACCGCGACCCCGGAATTGCTGATCGACAACCACACGTATGACGGGCGCAGCACCAGCAGCGCGCGGCTGCCGGGTGCGCTGGTCAGGGATTTTTCGCTGACGTTGTAGGCGAAAGAGGCCCGAGCGCGGGCGGCGTTGCGCTGCCCTCGCCCAGCGCGCGTTGCATGAACACCGAATCGACCCAGCGCCCGCACTTGTAGCCTATCGCGGGCAGCGCGCCAATCAGCGCAAACCCGCACGCCGCATGCAACCCGATCGACGCCTCGTTGGCCGAGTCGCCGATCACGGCAACCATTTGCCGAAAGCCCAGCCGCTCGCACTCGACAATCAGCGCCTGCAACAGCTTGCGCCCGATGCCGCCGCGCCGGGCGTCCGGATCGATATAGACTGAATCTTCCACGCTGAACCGGTAGGCCAGACGGGCGCGATAGGCGCCGGCATACGCATACCCGAGGATCTTCCCCGCACACTCGGCGACCAGATAGGGAAAACCACCGTCGGTAAGCTCGCGGTACCGCCGCATCATTTCTTCGATGGACGGTGGCTGCAACTCGAACGATGCCAGACCGGTGGCGACGTGATGGCCGTAGATGGCAGCGATTGCCGGGATGTCGTCCGAGGTCGCGGGTCTGAGGGCAACTTTCATTACTGCAATGCTCCGTTTTCTAATGCGGATGCGCGCCTTCCCAGCCCCGCGGAATCGATGACAGCAACTTGCGGGTATACGGATGCTGCGGGTGCAGATAGATGTCGTCGGAGTTGGCCATTTCGACGATTTCTCCATCGTTCATCACCATCACCTGATCCGAGATGTACTTGACCACGGCCAGGTCGTGCGAAATGAAAATGTAGCTCATCTGGAATTCGTCCTGCAGATCCTGCAACAGGTTGAGCACCTGGGCCTGGACCGATACGTCGAGTGCCGACACCGACTCGTCGCAGATCAGGATATCCGGCTTCATGGTCAGGCAGCGCGCGATCGCGATGCGCTGCCGCTGCCCGCCCGAAAATTCGTGCGGGTACTTGTAGAACGACACTTCGGGCAGGTCCACCTTGTGGAGCAGTTCGAATGCCATGTTGGTGCGATCCTGCTCGCCATTGCCAATGCCGTGAATCAGCATCGGCTCGGTCACAATGTGCCCGACGGTGAACCGCGGGTTGAGCGACGCGTAGGGATTCTGGAAAATGATCTGGATGCGCCGCTTGTACTCCATGAACTCCTTGTTCGACAGCGACAGGATGTCCTTGCCGTCGAAGATTGCCTTGCCGCCGGTCGCCTCGTGCAGCCGCATCAACGTCAGACCAACAGTAGTCTTCCCCGAGCCGGACTCGCCGACCAGCCCCAGCGTTTTTCCCCTGGCCAGCTTGAACGACACGTTGTTGACTGCCTTGAATTCCCGCTTGCCGAACAGGCCTTCGCGCGAATAAAAACTCTTCGAGAGTCCTTCGACCTCCAGCACGATGGGCTCCGATCCGGTCAGGCCGCGCGTGCGTTCCGGCGCGTCGGCGTAGGACACCGGATGGCCGCTCATGAAGTCGTCGATCACCGGCAGGCGTTGCGCGCGGCGGCTGAGCTGCGGGCGGCATTGGAGCAGCGCCTGCGTATAGGCGTCCCGCGGTTGCTCGAACACCCGCTTTGCGGGGCCCTGCTCGCGGATTTCGCCATTGCGCATCACTACCACGAAGTCGGCGATTTCGCCGACCACCGCGAGATCGTGAGTGATGAACAGCACCGACATCTGGTGCTTCCTCTGCAGATCGCGAATGAGGTCGAGTATCTGCTTCTGTATGGTCACGTCGAGAGCAGTGGTGGGCTCGTCGGCGATCAGGAGCTTGGGCTCGCAGGCAATCGCCATCGCGATCATCACCCGTT
>PLYG01000154.1 GCA_003153335.1 Betaproteobacteria bacterium
ACGATGGCGTGCCGGCGCCGACGATAGTGAAGAACGGCGGCGGGCAGACGCTGGTGACCAACGCCGGATGCAACGGCAAGTTTCTCGCTGTGCTCGATCTCGAGGTAAAGAGCGGCAGGGTGGCGGATTTTCGCTACAAGCTGTTGCCGGTGTTTTCCAATCTGCTGCCAGCTGATCCGGCGATGGAGGCACAGATTGCGAAGTCGCGCGCGCCGTTCGAGGCCAGACTGTCCGAAAAACTCGCGGTGTCCGAAGCGCTGCTCTACCGGCGCGGCAATTTNNTCTCGCCCGGCTTCCGCTGGGGCACCTCCATCCTGCCCGGGCAGGCAATCACGATGGAGCACCTGCTCGACCAGACTGCCATCACCTATCCGTACACGACGGTGACCATGATGTCGGGCGAAACCATCAAGACCGTGCTGGAGGACGTCGCCGACAATCTGTTCAATCCCGATCCTTACTACCAGCAGGGCGGTGACATGGTCCGGGTCGGCGGTCTGCAATACACCTGCGACCCGACGGCCAAAATGGGTGCGCGGATCAGCGACATGACCCTTGCGGCTAAGCCGCTGGATGCGAACCGGCAATACAAAGTCGCCGGCTGGGCGCCAGTCTCGGAAGAAGCGAAAGCCGCGGGCGGCGAGCCGATCTGGGACTTGATGGCTGGCTACCTGAAGAGTAAGAAGGTGGTGCGGCCCAAGGCGCTCAATCTGCCCAGGCTGCGCGGCGTCGACGGCAATCCAGGCATCGGATGATGCGACCGGGGTGGCTTGCCCTGCTGGGTTTCGTATTTGCCGCCGCGGCCGGGGCAGAACTGGTCGGAGCAGAGCCGGTGACGGTGGCTGTCACGCCGGTCCAGGTTGGTCCGCATTCGTGGTACGTCCAGGGCATGGCCGGCGAGGCATCCGCAGCAAACCAGGGCTTCATGTCCAATGCCGGATTCGTGATCACGCCCGCCGGCGTGGTGGTGTTCGACGCACTCGGGTCGGTGCCTCTGGCCGAAGAACTGATACGACAGATTCGCAAGCTCACCGCGCAGCCGATCAAACGCGTGATCGTGAGCCACTATCACGCCGATCATATCTACGGTCTGCAGGCGTTCAAGGCAACCGGCGCGGAAATCTGGGCGCACCGCGACGGGCGCGCGTATCTGGCATCCGCTATTGCACAGCAGCGGCTCGCCCAGCGGCGCGCTGCGCTTCCGCGCTGGATCGACGAGCGCACGCAGCCGCTCCCGGCCGATCGCTGGCTGGCCGACGGCGAGACTTTTGACCTGGGTGGGGTGCGATTCGACTTGCAGCATGTCGGCCCTGCGCATTCGCCCGAGGATCTGGCAATGCTGGTGAGTCCTGACGGCGTCCTGTATTCGGGCGATCTGATATTCGCCGGCCGCATTCCCTTTGTCGGCGATACCGACAGCAAGCGCTGGCTGGCCGCGATCGACCGCCTGGAGCGGTTCAATCCCAAGGTGCTGGTGCCGGGCCATGGGTCTGTCTCCCGCGCCGCGCGCGCCGATCTCAGCCTGACGCGCGACTACTTGACGTTTCTGCGCGAGACGCTGAAAAAAAAGCCGGTCGAGGATCTGGTGCCCTTCGATGAGGCGTACCGCGCGATCGACTGGAGCCGGTTCGCCAGGATTCCTGCGTTCGACGCCGCCAATCGCGGCAATGCCTACAATACGTATCTGCTGCTGGAAAAAGAATCCCTGCAACGCTGATCCACCATTGCCAAGGAGCCTCCATGTCGCTCGCCCCGATCATCGAATATGAACAAGCCTCGCCCGCAGTGCGCGCCGTGTACGACGAAATCATGGCCGCGCGCAAGACGGACTGGATCAACAATTTCTGGAAAGTGCTGGCCAACGATCCCGCAACGCTCAGGCGCATCTGGGAAAACGTCAGGCAGGTGATGGCGCCCGGGGCGCTCGACCCGCTGATCAAGGAATTGATTTACGTCGGCGTGTCGATCACCAACAACTGCGAGTATTGCACCTACTCGCACACGGCAGCGGCGCGCGGCAAGGGATTGACCGATGCGATGTTGCATGAACTGATCGCCGTGGTCGGACTCGCCAATGAAACGAATCGGCTGGCCAATGGTTACCGGATTCCCGTCGATCAGCGCTTCGTGCCCGGACCCCCATAGTCACGCCGGCGAATCAGGCCAGGTGGATGCGCGCAAACCGGCGCTTGCCGGCTTGCGCGATGAACACCTCGCCCTTGGGAAGCGTCAGCCCTCGATCACCGACGCGCTCTCCATTTACTTTCAATCCGCCGCCGTCGATCAGGCGCAGCGCCTCGGATGTGCTCTCGACCAGACCAGCCTGTTTCAGTGCCTGCGCGATACCGATCGACTCGCCAGCAATGTGCAAAGTGACATCGGGCATGTCCTCCGGCAGCGCGCCCTGCCTGAAGCGCGCCTCGAATTCGGCGAGTGCGTGTTCGGCGGCAGCCTGGTCATGGAAGCGGGCAACGATCTCTTGCGCCAGCAGCACCTTGATGGCGCGGGGATTGCGTCCCCCCGCGACCTCGCGCTTGAAGCCGGCGATTTCCGCGGGCGCACGGAACGACAGCAATTCAAACCAGCGCCACATCAGGTCGTCGGAAATCGACATGGTCTTGCCGAACATGTCGTTGGCGTTTTCGGTGACGGCGATGTAGTTGCCCTTGGACTTGGACATCTTTTCGACGCCATCCAGGCCTTCGAGCAACGGCATGGTCAGGATACATTGTTGCTCCTGGCCGTAGGACTTCTGCAGTTCGCGCCCGACCAGCAGATTGAACTTCTGGTCGGTGCCGCCCAGTTCTATGTCGCTCTCGAGCGCCACCGAATCGTAGCCCTGCATCAACGGATAAAGGAACTCGTGAATGGAGATCGGCGTATTGGCCTTGAAGCGCTTGGAAAAATCGTCACGCTCCATGATCCGCGCCACGGTGTACCGGGCGGCGAGCTTGATCATCCCGGCCGCCCCCAGCGGATCGCTCCATTCGGAGTTGTACCGGATTTCGGTGCGCGCCGGGTCCAGCACCTTCGACGCCTGCGCATGATAGGTCTCGGCGTTGGCCTGGATCTGTTCGCGGGTCAGCGGCGGGCGCGTGGCGTTCCGTCCCGACGGGTCGCCAATCATGGAGGTGAAGTCACCGATCAGGAAGATCACCTGATGACCCATGTCCTGCATTTGCCGCATTTTGTTGAGCACGACCGTGTGCCCGATGTGGATGTCGGGCGCGGTCGGATCAAGGCCAAGCTTGATGCGCAGCGGCGTCCCGCGCTTGAGTTTTTCGACCAGTTCCGCTTCGACCAGAAGTTCATCGGCGCCGCGCCGGATCACGGCCAGTTGCTCGTCGGGGGTGGGTGCGTGGGTCATGGGCATAAGGCCTTGCTGCCGGGTGCCGGTTTGTTACAATCGCCCGAACCCATGCATTGCCAACAACTTGCTGAAAAATAAGACCTTCATTCTAACGCAAACGCGCCTCGCCCAATTCCTGGACGCAGCGCGAGGCGCGCGGAAATTGCTTTTTGGAGCCAGCGTGTCGGCGCTGTTTGCCGCGGCCGCGATCGCGATCGCCG
>PLYG01000382.1 GCA_003153335.1 Betaproteobacteria bacterium
GACCGCAACCTGAGCCGCTTCGCCTGGCCCTATAATGACCAACCGGCCCTGTTCATTGCCGCATCCGCAGCATTGCATTTTTCGAAGAAGCCAGCTTGTCTCTGCCCTGCCGTTTTGACGATTTGCAGCATTTGGAAGAGGTCATGTCGACGCCCTCGCCCGCACTGGTGCAGGCGCTGGCCCGGGTCGACGGCGACATCATGGTGCTTGGTGTCGGCGGCAAGATGGGGCCAACGCTGGCGCGCATGGCCAAGCGTGCCGCGCCGCAAAAGCGCATCATGGGCGTGGCCCGCTTCTCCGAAGCCGGCCTGCGCGAGCGTCTGGAGCGCCAAGGCGTGGAATGCCTGGAGGCCGACCTGCTGTCGCGCCCCGCAGTGGCCGCGCTGCCCGATGCGCCGAACATTGTTTTCATGGCCGGCCGCAAGTTCGGCTCGGCCGGCAGCGAATGGCTGACCTGGGCGATGAACGCCTACGTTCCGGCGCTGGTTGCCGAACGTTTCCGCGCGGCGCGCATTGTGGCTTTCTCTACCGCCTGCGTCTATCCGTTCACCAAGGTGGATAGCGGCGGTGCGACGGAAGACATGGCGCCAACGCCGCCCTCGGGCGAATACGCCAATTCCTGCGTTGCGCGCGAGCGCATGTTCGAGTATTTCTCGCACCGGCATGCAACGTCCGGGCGCCTGCTGCGGCTCTCTTATGCCATCGATATGCGCTATGGGGTTCTGCACGACGTGGCGCAAAAAATTCTCTCACACCAGACAATCGACCTGACGATGGGCCATGCGAACATCATCTGGCAAGGCGAAGCCAACGACTGGGCTCTGCGTTGTCTGGCCCATTGCGACACACCAACTTCCGCGCTGAACCTGAGCGGGCCGATGGTCAGCATCCGTACAGTCGCTAAGGGTCTGGGCCAGCGCTTGGGGCTCACCCCGATCCTGACCGGACGTGAGGCCGACATCGTATGGCTGGTCAACTGCCAGCAGGCGTTTGGCTTGTTCGGCCCGCCGGTTGTGTCTCTTGACAGCATGCTGGACTGCACGGCCGACTGGGCGCATCGCGGCCTGGCCAGCCTGGGCAAGCCGACGCACTTCGAAACGCGCGACGGCAAGTACTGAATTCGGTTGAACCATGCGCATCACTTCCCAGCAAATCCAACACCTGC
This sequence comes from Betaproteobacteria bacterium, assembly GCA_003153335.1. Lineage (GTDB taxonomy): Bacteria > Pseudomonadota > Gammaproteobacteria > Burkholderiales > Casimicrobiaceae > PALSA-1005. The sequence goes on from PLYG01000382.1 coordinate 1,166, forward strand.
GCGCGCTGCTGCAGCAAGGTCTCGCGATTCCGGCGCATCCGCTCGCGCTCAACGCGCAGCGCCAGCTTGACGTGCGCCGCCAGCGGGCGCTCAGCCGTTACTACCTGGATGCCGGTGCGGGCGGTCTCGCCGTCGGTGTGCACACAACGCAATTCGCCATTCGCGAAGTTGGCCTCTATGAAGAGGTGCTGTGCGTGGCCATGGACACGGCTCGCGCGTGGGTGGAACCGTTGCGCCAACTCGCCATGGTGGCTGGCGTATGCGGCCGCACGGAGCAGGCGGTGGCCGAAGCACGGCTGGCCAGCAGCCTCGGCTACAACGCGGGCCTCCTGAGCCTGGCCGCCATGAAAGGGCAGAGCGAAGACGCAGTGATTGCGCATTGCGAAGCCGTAGCAAAAGAAATTCCCCTGTTCGGCTTCTACCTGCAGCCCGCAGTGGGCGGCATGGACCTGAGCGCCGCTTTCTGGGCCCGCTTTGCCGCCATTGAGAACGTGGTGGCGATCAAGGTCGCGCCGTTCAACCGCTACCGCACGCTCGATGTGGTGCGCGGCGTAGTGCAGGCGCGTGCGGAAGGGCGCGTGACGCTCTACACCGGCAATGACGACCACATCGTGCTGGACCTCATCACGCCGTTCACCGTCATGCGCGATGGCCGGCCGGTGACGGTGCGCTTTCGCGGTGGCCTGCTCGGCCACTGGTCGGTCTGGACCTCGGGCGCGGTGCGGGTGCTGGAACAATGCAAGGCGGCAGCCCAAGGCAGTGCCGTCACGGCCGACCTGCTGGCGCTCGATAGCCGCGTCACCGACTGCAACAGCGCCTTCTTCGANNCCACGAAGTGCTGCGCCGCCAGGGCCTGCTGGAGGGTATCTGGTGTCTCGACCCGAACGAAGGACTGAGCCCGGGGCAGAAGGAAGAAATCGACCGCGTGTATGCGATGCATGGTGACCTGGCTGACGATGCCTTCGTGGCTGCCGGCCTGAGCCGCTGGCTGGCGTGAGGGCGTAAAATTGACATCCTCCCCTCCCTGAAGGAAGGTGATCTTGTCAAGTTTTCATTGGGGGATATCGTGGACCCTGAATTCAATGTAAAGGGCAACGATTACCGGCTTGTGGTGTCGGTGCGCTACGACCTTGGATTGATGTACGTCCGTTTCGTCGGCACCCATAGTCAGTACGACAAGATTGACGTGAAAACGATTTGAAGGAGCAGGCATGGAACTGAAACCCATCCGTACCAAGAAGGACCATCAGGCGGCGCTGGCGGAAGCTGATCGTCTTTGGGACGCGCCAGCCAAGTCACGCGAGGCAGACAGGTTCGGCGTGCTGACCATGCTGATTGAGGACTATGAGGGCCGACATTACGCAATTCAGGATCCCGACCCTATCGAGTTGCTGAACCATGTCATGGAAAACCGGGGGTTGACTCGGAAGGATCTCGAACCCTGCATAGGTCCGCGCGGACGTGTAGCGGACATCATGAACCGTACACGCCCCCTGACACTGGAGATGATTCGCCGTCTCGCGGACGAATTGAAGCTGCCCGCCGAAGTACTGATCAAGCCCTATAAGCTGCGCCGGAATGAGAAACTGACGGCAGCCTGATTCTGACCGGTCAAGTGGATCAGTTCGTCTGGTTCGAGCACATATCCAACGACATCGACGGGGTGCGCACTTTCTACGACGCGCTGTTCGGGCCTTCGACAAGAAATGAGCGAATTTAGCCTCAGGCCGACGCCCGCCTTTTGAACAAGCCGACGATCCTCTGCTGCACCGCCGGGACTGACCAGAGGATCGAGGCGATGGCGCCCGGCACGCAGGCACTCTCGCCGGTCTCCGCCGACATCAGGCCCTCGATCGAGCCCTTGCCGAATTTTTCGCGCTCCTTGTTGCCGCGCTTGGCGGCGGCGCAGGAAGTCCAGGCGGCGATGTCCTCGGTAAAACACAATTTGCAGCGATGGCTGGACAGCTAAAATCGTCGGCAGCGGCAACCTTGGTAATATGGGATTATTCACCCGCAGTTTTCGCCCAAGAACAACCCAAGGAGACAACATGAACAAGCGCACTCTTTTCACGGCCTTCTCGCTTTCGGCGATGGCCCTGGCCATCACCATCGCGGTCCCCGCCGCGGCGCAAAACTGGAAGCCGACCCGACCGATCAATTTGATCGTGCCGTGGGCCGCGGGCGGCTCGACCGACCAGGTCACCCGCATCACGGCCGCGGAGATGGAAAAGGCCCTGGGCCAGACCATCGTGATCATCAACCAGCCGGGCGCGTCGGGCTCCATCGGCACCCGCAGTGCGTTGGAAGCCGCCAAGGATGGCTACACCTGGACCGCCGGCGCGGCGCAGGATCTGGGTGCTTACGAAACCCTGGGCTCGCTCACGACGCGCATCACCGACTGGCACCTGTTCCTGAGCGTGGCCAACATCCAGGTCATCGGCGTGAATCCCAAGGCGCCCTATAACACCCCCAAGGAATTGCTCGACGCCATGAAAGCGCAGCCCGGCAAGATTTCGGTCGCGACAGCGGGCGTGACCTCGGCGGGCCACAACGCGATGGAGTTGATCGCCAAGGTCACCGGCGTCAAGTATCGTCACGTCACGTATGACGGCGGCAATCCGGCCGTCGTCGCGACCGTGGCCGGCGAAGCGGAAGTCACCACACAGCTCGCAGTGGAGCAGGCCGACATGATCCGCGGCAAGCGGATTCGCCCGCTCGCCACGGTCAGCGACAAGCCGCTGGAACTGGAAGGCTACGGCACGATTCCGCCGCTGTCGCAGACCCTACCCGGCTTTACCGCGCCGACCAATTACTTCGGCATCTTTATCCCCAAGGGCGTGCCCGATGATGTCGTGAAGACCGTCGAAAAAATCTGGATGGAGAGCATCGCCAAGAGCGAGGCGCTGAAGAAATATGCCACCAGCCGCGGCGCCCTGTTTGGTCCGCTCTACGGCGACGCCGCGCAGAAGGCGGTGTTTCCCGCAGTGCAGGCGAATGCCTGGTTGTTGTTCGACGGCGGCAAGGCCAAAGTGTCGCCAGATACGGTCGGCATACCCAGGCCCTGATCAGCGGGCACTGCGAGCGCGCCTGCGATGTCTCTGCCTGGGCCAGCGGCGTTGGAGTCGTCACATTCGACTCCGGCGTCGCCTTTGTCCTCATCGTCCCCACCATCCGAAGTGCCCGGAGCATCTGAAGCGTCCGGAGCGTCAGATTCGCCGCACGGCGGCGAGGTCCATATCGACCCGCATTCGGATTTCATGGACAGCGTGGGCTGGATGGCGCTCGGGGCCACCATTCTGATCGCCTCGACCCTGATGGACCGGCTGGAGCAGCAGCATATCAACCCGTACACGATCCCGGGCCTATTGCCGGGCTTGCTCGGCATCGCGATGATCGTGCTCGGGGGCTTGCTGGCGCTGCGCAGTTGGCGCCGCGGCGGCGTCAAACGTCCACCATCCAATCCGACCGCACAGGACCGGGCGCAGCGGCGCCGCCTGTGGATGGTGATCGCGCTGTGCATGACGTTCGACGTGGCGCTGGTCGGGCACGGCCTGCCGTTCTGGCTGGCGGGGTGGATTTTCGTGACGACCTCCATCCTGCTGCTGCAGCACGCCACGCGCAAGGCGGCGGGCCAGAAGCTGACGGCGCGGGTCTTGCTCAAGGCGGGGGCGATCGGCCTGGGCGCAGGCCTCGCGATCACGCTGGTGTTCCAGGAAATCTTCCTGGTGCACCTTCCCTGAGTCTTTTTTCCGGAACCTGCGATGCTGCAAGGACTCTCCGAACTGGGTCACGCGTATCTCGGCTTTCTGAATTTCACCTCGATCTTCTATGGGCTGGGTGGCGCCCTGATCGGCATCATCGTCGGCTGTATGCCAGGGCTCTCGGCCACGCTGTGCATCGCGCTGCTGACCACGCTGACCATCAAGCTGGAGGCCAACGATGCGATCCTGATCCTGATCTGCTCTTACGTCGGCACGCTCTATGGCGGCTCGCGCACGGCCATCCTGCTCAACATTCCGGGCACCGCGGCCAATGCGGCATCGTGCGCCGACGGATATGCGCTAGCGCGCCGCGGCGAAGCCGGTCGGGCCATCGGCATTGCCACGTCGGGCGCCTTCACCGGCACCCTGTTCGGCGTGCTGTGCCTGGCGGCTTTCACACCGACGCTGGCCGAAGTGGCACTCTCATTCGGCGCCTACGAATTCTTCTGGCTGGCGTTGTTCGGCGTGACCATGTCGGGCAGCATCGTCGGCAACGACCCGATCAAGGGCTGGCTGATGGGCCTGCTCGGCCTGTTCGTCGCGCAAATCGGCCAGGAAGGCCTGTATGCCCATAACCGCTTCACCTTCGGCACCAGCGAGCTCGCGGGCGGCATTGCGCTGATCCCGGCGCTCGTCGGCGCGTTTGGCTTCGCCGAAGTGTTGACGACACTGGCCGATCCGGTCGAGAAGAAGCTGGTCGAGCTGCGCGACTCGGTGCTGCCGCGGTTCCGCGAAGTCGCGCAGTACTGGCGCACAGTGCTGCGCTCGGGCGTGATTGGCGTGCTGACCGGGCTCATGCCCGGCGTCGGCGAGGACTCGGGAGCATGGATGTCGTACGCCGCCGCCAAGGCCACTACCCGGGAAAAGGAGCTGTTCGGCAAAGGCTCGATCGACGGCTTGATGGCGGCGGAAACCGGCGACATGGCGTCGATCCCCGGACACATCATTCCGTGTCTGGCCCTTGGCATTCCGGGCTCGGCGCCCTCGGCCGTGCTGATGGCGGCAATGATCATCCACGGCATCCAGCCGGGCCCGATGATGATGATCGAGCATCCGCAATTCGTCTACGACGTCGTGGCCATGACCTCGCTGGCGACCATCAGCATCCTGATCTTCGGCCTGTTCCTGGTCAAGCCGCTGCTGCTGGTGTTGCGCATCAAGCGCACGGTGCTGATGCCCATCATCTTCCTGCTGTGCACCGTCGGGGCGTTTGCCGGCGCCTCGCGGCTGTTCGACATCTACTGCATGCTGGGTATCGGCATCGGCGCTTTCTTCCTGCGCCGGCGCGGCTACCAGATGGCGCCGTTCGTGCTCGGCCTGGTGCTGGGTGGCTTGCTCGACAAGAGCTTGCGCCGCGGCCTGGTGCTCTCCGACGGCAGCCTGGCGCCGTTCTTCACCCGGCCGATTTCCATCGGCTTCGCCACCGTGACCATTTTCACCATCCTGCTCTATGCGCCGGCATTCAAGGCCCTGGTCCGGCGCATCACTGGCGCGGCCGGCCGCGGCATTGGATCGCTGTTCGGCCGGGCGAGTAAAATCAAGAAGGAGATCTGATGCACCATCGGATGAAATTGCCATGAAGATCGCGCTCTGCAACGAGGTCATCAGCGAGAAGCCCTTCGAGGCGCAATGCGCTTTCGCGGCGGCGCTCGGTTACGACAGCCTCGAACTCGCACCCTATACCGTCGGCGGCGATGCGCCGCATCGGATGGGCGCGGATACGCGAGCGCAAATCCGCCGCGCCGCGGCGGATGCCGGCATCGACTTCGCGAGCCTGCATTGGCTGCTGGTGAAGCCCCAAGGGCTTTCCATCACCGCAGCAGACCCGACTGTCCGCGCCCGGACGCTCGACGTGATGCGCCGCCTGGTCGAGCTCGCCGCCGATCTCGGGGCGCATATCCTGGTTCATGGATCGCCGGCGCAGCGGCGCATTCCCGAAGGCGACGAAGGGGCAGCCAACGCGGCGCGCCAGCGCGGCTGCGACGCCTTCGCGACCATTGCCGAGGACGCGGCCAGGGCGGGCGTCGTCTATTGCATCGAGGCCCTGGCGCCGCCGGGCGCGAATTTCGTCAATCGCATCGACGAGGCGGCGGCGATCGTGCGCGCGGTCGGCAGTCCGGCGCTCCGCTGCATGATCGATTGCAGTGCGACCAGCGCCGTCGAGGGGCCCGACCTCGCCGCCGTTGCCGATCGTTGGCTGCCCACCGGGCTGATCGCCCATGTCCAGGTCAACGACGTGAACCGCCGCGGCCCCGGCCAGGGCCATGACCGCTTCGCCGGGTTGTTCGCGTCGCTCCGCCGCCACCACTATGACGGCGCGGTCGCGGTCGAACCCTTCGATTACGTCCCCGACGGCCCGGCCGCCGCCGCGCGCGCCATCGGCTATATTCGCGGCATTCTGGAGGCCCAGTCATGAGTGTCGATCACGCGCCCAAGGTTGCGGTCGCGGAAGTCCGCCTCTACGAGTGGCCGTTCAAGCTGCGCCTGCCGTTTCGCTTCGGTGCCATCACCGTCACTCATGGGCGCCAACTGGTCATGCGCGTGCGCATCCGCGCGGCCGATGGCAAAGAGGCCTGGGGCGTCGCGGCCGAATGTCTCGCCGCCAAATGGTTCGACAAGAGTCCGGGCTTAAGCGACGACCAGAATCTCGAGCAGCTCCGGCGGTCGGTCGAAATCGCCGTCGACCTCTACAGGACAGCCGGCGCGCGCACGACATTCGGTCTGTTCGCCGCGACCTATCGGGAGCAGTTGGCCGAGGGCGCGCGGCAGCGCCTGCCGCCCATCGTCGCCGGCTATGGGCCCTCGCTGATCGACCGCGCCGTGCTCGATGCGCTGGGACGACTCACCGGGCAATCGTTCTACGCGATGATGGGCGCCAACATCGCCGGCATCGCCGGTGGCGGCGTGGCGCCGGATCTCGCAGGCTTCGACTTCGACGGCTTCCTCGGCTCGCTCCGTCCGGCCGCGACCATTCACGCGCGCCACACCGTCGGCATGGTCGACCCGATCGTCGCCGCGGACCAGAGCAAGGAGCAGCGCGTCAATGACGGCTTGCCGGAAACCCTCGAGGAAGTGGTGCGGGACTATCGCGGCCGCTACTACAAGCTCAAGGTCGGCGGCAATGTCGAACAGGACGTGGCGCGGCTCGCCCGCATCGCCGCGGTGCTCGACCGCATGCAGGAGCCCTATCACGCGAGCCTGGACGGCAACGAGCAGTACCAGGACGCGGCCGGCGTGCTGGCGCTCTGGAATGCCATCAAGGCGACGCCGTCGCTGGCGCGGCTCGCTTCGTCGATCCTTTTCATCGAGCAGCCGATCAAGCGCGCCGTCGCCTTCGAGCAGCCGGTCGCTGCCCTCGACGCCGAAAAAGCCGTGATCATCGACGAGTCCGACGGTGACCTCGACGCCTTTCCGCGCGCACGCGCGCTCGGCTATCGCGGTGTCTCCAGCAAGACCTGCAAGGGTCTCTACAAGTCACTCATCAACGCGGCGCGCTGCCGGCTCTGGAACAGCGAGACCGCAGAGGCGCGCTGGTTCATGTCGGCGGAGGACCTGACGACCCTCGCCGGCGTTTCGGTACAGCAGGATCTGGCGCTCGTCAACCTGATCGGTCTCACCCATGTGGAGCGCAACGGGCATCACTTCGTCGACGGCTTTTCCGGGCGGACGGCGAAGGAGCGCGACGGCTTCCTCGCGGCCCATCCCGACCTCTATCACCGGGCCGGCGACCAGGTGCGGCTCACCATCAAGGACGGCCTGATTGCCCTCGGCTCCCTCAACGGTCCGGGCTATGCGGTAGCGGCCGAACCGGATTTTTCCGCCCTCGAAGCGATGCCGAAGTCGCGCTGGGCGTATTAGACCGTAGGCGGGGTGGCGGGGATCTGCGCGATCTTGTCCTCCAGATCAGGTAAGGAACCATGGAGCGTGTCCCAGACGATGTCCAGATTGGTGTCGAAATAGCCGTGTGCCATGCGGTTGCGCATCCCGCGCATCTCTTTCCAAGGAACCTCCGGATGCCGACCTGCGAAATCCGGACATTCGTTCACGATTTGGGCTGCCACTTCGCCAAGGACGAGCAGCTTCAAAATGACCGCATCCTGTGTCTTTCTATCGTCCAGGAAGTCTTGCTTGGTGAGCCCCTCGACGTAGCCGCGCGCTTGCCTGATCGCGTCGAGCATATGAGCGAGATAGTCCGCATAGCGCAAATGGCGTTGTTTCGCGTTCATACCGGCACCGCCTCCCGGAGTACTTGAGCACGAAACTTTGCTGGCAAATCGCCCGGCGTCAACACGTCCACGGCGACACCCAGAATCTCCTCCAATTCCGCCTGAATAGCACCAAGGTCAAGCAGTGTCGCGCCCGGCAGCGCATCGACCAAAATATCAAGATCGCTGTCCGCCGTATCTGTGCCGCGCAGCACTGAGCCGAAGACGCGAGGATTAGTCGTGCGGTGAAGCGAGACGATGCGCCGAATACTTTCGCGATGGCGCTGGAGCATTTCGGAGGGCTGGTTAGCCATGATTTCTCTCCTGCAGTGTGGACAGTGATGCGTCGCGTTGCCGGAAAGATGTCGCGATCCGGAATTGAAGAATATTTGGGCGACGGGCGTCACGCGTATTAGATAATGTCATTGTAATCGAGCGGTGCCCGCGCCAGCCCGGGGTCGTGCTGCCGGCGACAGCAGGCGGCGGAATTGGATCGACGGCTAAAGGACTGGAATAGCAGTTTTCGAGCGAGCTGTACTTTCGTTGAGGCTTCATTATCGCTCATGGCGGTGACCTGGAGTTCGAGAGTCTGCACGGTGGTCCCGTCTTTGAGGAAGGTCGCGTATTCCGGGATGGTATTGAGCCGCCCCAAGGCGTCATGATCTGCTGGTCGAAATCGCCGTCGACCTCTACAGGACAGCCGGCGCGCGCACGGCATTCGGTCTGTTCGCCGCGACCTATCGCGAGCAGTTGGCCGAGGGCGCGCGGCAGCGCCTGCCGCCCATCGTCGCCGGCTGTGGCCCCTCCCTGATCGACCGTGCCGTGCTCGATGCTCTGGGGCATAGCACCGGGCAATCGTTCTACGCCATGATGGGCGCCAACCTCGCCGTCATCGCCAGTGACAGCGTGGCGCCCGATCTCGCAGGCTTCGACTTCGACGACTTCCTCGGCTCGCTCCGTCCGGCCGCAACCATTCAAGCGCGCCGTCGCCTTCGAGCAGCCGGTCGCTGCCCTCGACGCCGAAAAAGCCGTGATCATCGACGAGTCCGACGGTGACCTCGACGGCTTTTCCGGGCGGACGGCGAAGGAGCGCGACGGCTTCCTCGCGGCCCATCCCGACCTCTATCACCGGGCCGGCGACCAGGTGCGGCTCACCATCAAGGACGGCCTGATTGCCCTCGGCTCCCTCAACGGTCCGGGCTATGCGGTAGCGGCCGAACCGGATTTTTCCGCCCTCGAAGCGAGCCCCAAGTCGCGGTGGTCGTATTAGACCGCAGGCCAAAATTCTTGCTTCAGCCTCATGTGCCGTTGGAAACACGGACCACGTTTCAGCCGCCTACCGCATAGGGCAAAGCTGTCCATCGCAAAAATAACATATTTGTACTAACATTCTCGTATGTCGATTCGGTTCGGCCCGAAGAGTTACGCGAATGGAACTGAGCGCTTATGAGAACGAAAACGACCCGTGTTGACCTGACCAACCCGTCTCCGCGGACCGCGCAGCAGCAAGCCGAACTGCAGACCTTGGCCGAGTTGCCGGACAGCGCGATCGATGTCAGCGACATCCCGCCGCTCACTGCGGAGTTCTGGCAGCACGCTGTCCGCAACCCGTTTTATCGGCCTACCAAGACGGCAACCACGGTTCGGATCGATTCCGATGTCCTGCTGTGGATCAAAGCCAAGGGCAAGGGCTATCAGACGCGCATCAACGCCATATTGCGGAAGACTATGATCGATGAGATCAAAAAGGCGCGTCCTTGAAAAATCAAACCTCGCTGGAATCACGCTTCCTCTTCAGGCACTCATGCCGTAGGAAGCGCGGGCCATTCTTCACCCTCCTATGCCGTTGGAAGAAGCCCCCTTTCTTTTGACCCCCCCATCGGATTTCGCTATAATCGCGCCTCTTTGTGGGTCGTTAGCTCAGTTGGTAGAG
>PLYG01000524.1 GCA_003153335.1 Betaproteobacteria bacterium
AGCGCGCGCGCGCGCTGCTCGCGCGGCTGTGGCGCCTGGAGAGCGAAGCGGTTGTAGCGGCTATCGATGAGTGAGCGCAAGAAGCTCGCGCAGGCGCTCTTTGCTCCCCGCGCCGTCGCGCTGGTTGGCGCCTCCGGCGACGCGACGAAGAACACTTCCCGCCCGCATCGCGTGCTGCGCCAACACGGCTACGCCGGCCGGATCATCCCGATCAACGCGTCGCGCAGCGAAGTGCTGGGCGAGCGTGCGTACCCTACTCTCGCCGAGGCGCCCGGTGAGATCGATCACGCCTTCATCATGACCCCCGGCGAGTCGGTCGAGCGCGCGCTCGAGGAGTGCGGCGCGCGCGGCATTCCGGTCGTCACCATTTTCAGCGACGGCTTCGCCGACGCCGGCGCCGAAGGCGCGGTACGGCAGGAGCGACTCGTGGCACGCGCCCGCGCGCTCGGGGTGCGACTGCTGGGACCCAACAGCATGGGACTCGTCGACATCCCCGGCCGCGTCGCGCTGACTGCGAACGCGGTGCTCGAGATGGACGCCTTGCCCGCCGGGTCCACGAGCTTGGTGTCGCAGAGCGGAACGATGCTCGGCAGCGTGCTCTCGCGCGGCGCGGCGCGGGGGCTCGGCTTCGCCAAGCTCATCGCGGTCGGCAACGAGGCCGACCTCGGTGTCGGAGAACTGGTAGAGCTTCTCGCCGAGGACGCCGACACCGAAGTCATCCTGTTGTTTCTCGAGACCGTGCGCGACGGCATGCGCCTTGCCGCCGCCGCGCGCAAGTGCCACGCGGCGGGGAAACCCGTCATCGCGTACAAACTAGGCCGCTCGCGGCAGGGCGAAGCGTTGGCACGCTCGCATACCGGCGCGCTCGCCGGCACCGATGCGGCGGTCGATGCCTATTTTCGCGATTGCGGCATAGTGAGAGTGGATTTGCTCGAGACGCTGGTCGAGAGCGCGCCCCTCTTCGCCGGCCGCGCGCCGCCGGCGCTTGCGCGCGCTCCGCGTGTGGCGGTGGTGACGACGACCGGCGGCGGCGCGGCGAGCGTGGTCGACCGCATGGGCATGCTCGGGCTCGAAATGGTGGCGGCGGATGACTCCTTGCGCGCGCAGCTCGCCGCGCTAGGGGTCCGTAACCTCGACTCAAGTATTATCGACCTGACCATGGCGGCGACGGATGAGCGCTACGCCGCCGTGCTTGAGACGCTGCTCGCCTCGCCGGCCTGCGACGCAGTGCTGGCAGTGGTCGGCTCCTCCGCGATGTTTCACCCGCAGCTCGCGGTCGAACCGATTTTGCGATCGAAAAAAAGCGCGAAGCCGCTGGCGGCTTTTTTCACCCCGCACGCCGAGCGCTCGCTCACACTACTGGCCGAGCGCGGCATCGCTGCTTTTCGTACCCCCGAGTCCTGCGCTGACGCACTTGCCGCTTTTTTCGCGTGGCGCGTGCCGCGTCGTCACGTCTTCGATGCTGCGGCTGGGAGCGCCGCTACAGTGCCCCCCGAATGGCCCGATGGAGTGCCGCGCCGCGGCCGGCTCGACGAGGCGCAGGCGCTCGCACTGTTCTCTGCTCTCCGCGTGCCGACGGTCGAGTCGGCAATCGCGCGTGCGCCGCGCTACGAGCACGGGCTCCGCTATCCCGTCGCCGCGAAAATTCTCTCCGCCGATATCGCGCACAAGACCGAGGCCGGCGGCGTCGCGCTCGGCATTTCCAGCCGCGGCCAGTACGACGAACAGGTGCGCGCCATGCTCACTGCCGTTGCGGCGGCGCACCCTGCCGCGCACGTCAAGGGGATCATCGTGCAGCGCATGGAAGCCGGGCTCGCCGAGGTCATCGTCGGTTACCGCCACGATGCGCTGGTCGGGCCGCTGGTTCTGGTGGGCGCGGGAGGCATGCTCGCCGAGATCTACCGGAACTACGCACTGCGCCTCGCACCGGTTAACGACGAAGAGGCCGCGGCGATGATCGAGGAAGTGAAGGGGCTGGCGCCGCTCCGCGGCTATCGCAACCTGCCGCGCGGCGATCTCGCTGCTCTCGCGCAAGCCGTCGCGGCCTTGTCGCGGCTCGCGCTCGTAACGGGTCAGCCCGTCGCCGAAGCCGAGATCAATCCGCTGATCGTCAAGCGCGAGGGCGTCATCGCCGTCGATGGCCTGGTCGTGATGAAGGAGTGAGCATGGATTTCCGTTACACGCCGGAGCAGGAACAGTTCCGCGATTCGGTACGGCGCTTCGCCGGAAACCATCTCGCGCAGGGCGCGCACGCACGCGCCCACTCGCCCGAGTATCCGTGGGACGTCGCGCAGCTCATGGCTGCCCAGGGACTGCTCGGCATCACCATCGCCGAAGCCGACGGCGGCCAGGGCGGTTCACTGCTCGACGCGGTGCTCGCGATCGAGACCGTCGCCGCGGTCTGCCCCAAAAGCGCCGACGTCGTTCAAGTTGGCAACTTCGGTCCGATCCGTGTGCTCGCCGAATACGGCACGCCGCGGCAGAAAGAGCGTTACCTCAAGCCGCTGCTCGCCGGCGCCTCGGTCATCGCGGTCGGCATGACCGAGCCGGAATCGGGATCGGCCGTGACCGACCTCGAGACTGCCGCGATCGCGGAGGGCGACGGCTATCGCGTGAACGGCTCCAAGGTCTTCACGACGCACTCCACCCACGCCGACGTGCTCCTCACCTACGTGCGCTTCGGTCCGGGTGTAGGCGGCATCGGCTCGGTGCTGATCGATCTGAAGGCGCCGGGGGTGCGCTTCGGCCAGCGCTCGAAGTTCATGTCCGACGAGACGTGGGCGCAAATCTATCTGGAGAACGTGTTCGTCCCCGCCGACATGGTAGTGCTCAGGGAAGGCGGGTTCAAGAAGCAGATCGCCGGATTCAATGTCGAGCGCATAGGCAACGCTGCGCGCTCGCTCGCGCTCGGGCGTTATGCGTACGAACGCGCGCGGGCATGGGCGATGGAGCGCAAGCAATTCGGGCGCCTGTTGTGTGAGTTCCAGGGCCTGCAATGGAAATTCGCCGACATGAAAGTCAAACTCGATGCGGCGCAACTGCTGTTGTATCGCGCCGCGGCCAACGCCGACCGCGGTTTCCCGTCGGCGGAGGAGACCGCGATCGCCAAGGCGTTCTGCAACCAGACGGGGTTCGACGTGGCGAACGATGCGCTGCAGGTCATGGGCGGCCTCGGGTTCAGCCAGGAGGAACTCGTCGAATACTGCGTGCGCCGCTGCCGCGGCTGGATGATCGCCGGCGGCCCGATCGAAATCCTCAAGAACCGGATTGCGGAAGCGGTGTTCGAGCGCAGCTTCCCGCAGCGGCCGGCGAACTAAGCATCAGTCCGAGCGCGCGCCGGACACCTTCACCACCTCGGCCCAGCGCGCCACTTCCTCGCGCAGTTGCCGGTCGAACTCCTCGGGGGTGTTGCCGACCGGCTCGGCGCCCTGATCGAGGAGCCGCTGGCGCGTGTCGGGCGAGTTCGCCGCCTTGGCCACCGCGGCGGCAAGCGTGTGGACGATCTCGCGCGGCGTGGCGGCCGGTGCGAGCAAGCCGTACCACAAGGGCACCTCGACGCCTTCGACGCCCGCTTCCTTCATCGTCGGTACGTCCGGCATCAGCTCCGAGCGCTTGGCGCCGGCGACGGCCAGCGCGCGCAGGCGCCCGGTCTTCACGTGCTGGCCGATCGCGGCGGGGTTGACGAAACTCAACTGCACGTCGCCGGAGATCAGCGCGACGATCGACGGCGCGCTGCCCTTGTACGGGACGTGCACGATGTTCGTNNGCGAAGTCGCGCAGCGCGTCGTAAGGCGGATTCCGGTACAACGACATGTTGATGGCCACGGCCGGGCTGTTGAAGAGCAGCGTGTACCCGTCGGGCGCCGACTTGGCGGCGATTTCGTTCGCGATGTTGGTGCCGGCCCCGGGACGATTGTCGACGATCACCTGCTGGCCGAGGAACTCGGAGAGCTTGGCCGCGAGCAAGCGCGCATTGATATCGACGCCCCCGCCCGGGGTGAACCCGACGAGGAGCTTCACGGGCCGGGTCGGAAAGCCCTGGGCGCGCGCCGATGTGCCATCCGCCGCCGCTGCGCTTTGTGCAAGAATCGCCAGCGCAACCAGGCGCAGCACGCTGCGTAGTCCGATCATCATCTCCTCCTTCGAGAGGATGGGAAGTTCAACCTCACGACCCACAGTATCCTTGACCGCTACACCGCGGTCAATGCCAATGATTACGACTACGGGACAAACCGGATCGGCTGGCCCGATGCAAACGCATTGATCGCATCGAAGGCGTCGCCGAAGTACTTCTCGCAGTTCGCGCACTCGACGTAACCAAGGTGCGCGTGGCGGTGACGGTGGGCCGCGAGGGCACCACACGCTCACATCCGAGGCCCATTTCCCGCGGGAGCCGCGGTCTTGGCATTTCGGGGTCACAATGACCCCGGCCGGCCTCCCATTCCGCAACACGCGCCGAGAAATCAGCAATGGACGGCGTGCGAATCCTTTGTAGCGATTTCAGCAGGGTCCCGGTGGGGCTTCGACCAGCTTCGGATCGATCGCGCGCAAGCCGCTGCGGTCGCCATGGAGCAACCCTGTCCTGGCCGAGTAACCAGGACTGGGTACTGTATAGTCGTCCAGTATAATCCGGGGGATGCGGGTGAGGTGATGTCGACATCGCTTGATCTAAGCTTAGCGATATCTGACATTTGCGGTTTTAATTATGCCTTATTGCTCAGGCACACAAAACACCGGCCCCTCATCGTGCCAGCCAGCGGCAGCGAGCACGATAATATTGGTGCGGTTAGTGTCGTAACGGTGGTTGCTGTCTTTCACGGGGAAACCTTGGTTATATGCGCGGTACACCACCTGCATGCCGACGGGGCAGGTTCCATCCGCGCTTAACGGCATGGCGTAATAATCGTAACTTTCAAAATGCCACGATTTGGTTGTTGCGCTGTACAGGGCTCTTAGCCCATTACACTCAGCCGCATCGATGGTATAAAAATGACTGGCAGGACCATAGATAGCGCCGGTAGCGGGGTTGGTATTGGTGTTGCCATAAAAGCGACAAATTTGCTCTGTTCCACCAACTGGAAAGCGCATCAAGGTCTCGGCCCATGGCCCTGCGGCGCCGTTGGCCACCGCATTGGCTTCGTTGTTGTCCGCTGTGCGAAAAAAGATGTCGCGCTCCGCCAGATAAAATTCACGCGCATATTTGCCATTGCCGGTGAGTTGCGGCGCGCCCCAATTGCCAATGAGTGTGGGCAATGACTGGTCAGAGCGGGCGCCGTCGCCGATTTGACCGAAACTGCCATCTCCCCAAGTATAGAGTTCGCCATCGGCCTGGATCGACACGTTGTGAAACCAGCCCGCTGCAAACGCCTGCCAGGTGGCGTCTACGCCCATGCGTGTTGGCGTGGTAACGATGCTTGAGAGCGACACGCCAGTACCCAATGCGCTATTGGTATTCCAACCCCATGTCCACAAAGAACCGTCGGCTTTTCGGCCGATGGAATGTCGCTTGCCTGCTGCGATGCCTACCCAGTCAGAATCAGTGCCCAGGCGCGTTGGCGAGATAACCAAGGCAGTCGTGCCATTGCCAGCTTGGCCAGTATCGTTGCGTCCCCAGCCCCAGAGCGATCCGTCGCGCTTGATGGCCAAAGTCTGCTCGAATGCTGCAATCGCGACCCAATCAGAGTCTGTCCCCACCCGCACCGGGGTACTCTTATCGATTAGCGTGCCATCCCCGATGGCGCCAGAAAAGAGATTGCGACCCCATGCCCATAAGGTCCCATCCGTGCGCAGCGCGACGGTGTGCTCAAGCCCGCCGGCAATGGCTCGCCAATTGGTCGCCGTACCGACTTTTGTTGGCACACTTACATCAACCCCTGTACCGTTGCCCAAGGTGTAATAAAAATCCGACCCCCACGCCCACAAGGTGCCATCGTCCTTGATGGCATAGCTGGAATTTCGTCCGGTTGATATCGCCCGCCAATCATTGTCGCTACCCACGCGTATCGGGTTGGGTTGGATCGTTGTGCTGCCAACACCTACTTCACCCGAATGATTTCTGCCCCACGCCCAAATACTGCCATCGCTCCTGAGTGCCAGCGAGTGCCACTCTCCACTTGAGACCGCTCGCCAATTACTGGCGACGCCAATTTGTTTAGGTGTTTCAACATTGTTGGTCGTTGTGCCGTCGCCTACGTCGCCATATGAATTATCGCCCCAGGACCACAAGGTGCCATCGGCCTTGACAACTCTGGTCCCATTCGAGCCGCCCGCGACGCGAGTGCCGTACGCTTGCGCCAGTGGCAAGCAAATACAAAGAGAAACAGCCAGGGCAATCAGAAACCGTCCGATAGCCGAGACATGACTTAAACCAAGATTCATGAGGTACTCCCAGTGAAGAACCAAATAAAGGACCAATACGACTGGCTACGATTGAACAGTTTCAACTTCCAATCAGTGTCGCCGTCGAAACATGGCATTCCAACTATTCAAACGAGTTCGGCGCGCAAATCCAGCCATTACCGCCGTTTCGATCCCTATGCGCCATACGCCGCTAATCAATACAGGGCTCCCGCTACTTGGGGTATTTCTTCTCCAGTTCCTTGAAAAAGGCTTCGCGTTCCTTCTCGGACATGTTGCCAATGTCGCTTACCGATTTGCCGTGCCCTATGGTTCCGGGACACGTCCTGTTTCTCTGTGAATTGCCCAAGACCGCTACCGGGAAAATCAACAAGAGCGCGCTGTCATGACTCGTCCGGCGCCCGCGCCGCGCCCGATCATCCGAGGCCGGTTTCCCGGCGAAATCGGTCCGGCCCGCCCCATCCTCCTCGTGCAGGAATTTGTAACCGGCGAGCTTGTCGTTTACTTGAGGGCCTACGGCTTAAATTCCTATCCATAACCAGCTAACTCTGACAGTCTCCTGGCGGACCCACGACATTCACTGCGGCGGCGCGTAGGTCGGCTGCAGGCGGATCAGGTTGTCCTGCGAGATGATGCTCGTGTCCACCACCCCCGCGCCCGGCACGATCACGCTGACGGTCACGGGCGTCGCATAACTCATCTCGATCGAACCGTCCACGAGCAACCGGCCGCGGTTCAGGTACATGCCCGGAATCGGGTAGGCCTCTGTCATGAGCAATGCGTCCTCCAGGTTCATCGCCATCGCAGCAGCGACGAAGATCTCCTGCGCAAACGGGAACGTGAAGGTCTGCGTGTCCGGCGGCGGGCCGGGGCAGGCGACCGTGATGGTCAACTGCTCCGACGGCCAGGCGGTCCCCGCGGCGGTGCCTCCGCCGAGATGGACCTGTTCCGGCGCTTCGGGCAGTATGGCGAAAGTCGCGTCGAGTCCCGGTCCGACGTTCATCTGAAACTGGCCGTTGCGGGAGGCGTAGGCGTAGGACGTCGTGCAGCCGTTCTCATCGGTGCGCGTGCGCGTCGACACGCCACCGTAGGCGAACTCGCCCATGCCGCTGTAGAACTCATACTCCTCTTCCCTTTGGATTCTAGTCTCGCGCGTCAGCTTGCCGGACCAGTTGCCCGAGATCGAGTGACGATCGCGCGCCGGGGTACTGCGGTAATGCGGGTAGTCATAAGTCATGGCCATGCGCATGGTGGCGTCGATCGAGAGGGGCACATCGTGGTACTCGACTTTGATCACCGCGCTCGAGGTTATTGGGATCATCGCCTGGATCCAGCCCGCACTCAGGTCGATCAGCGCGCTGATCGTGCCCATCAACGAGCCGACCTGTGTCAGCAGCTCCGGGCTCGGCGGCTCCGAGGTGAATACCTGTGCGCGTACGCGCACGTTGGCCGTTACTATCGGCCCCTGGAAGAGCGTGGCGAGTTGCGATTCCTCCTTGAGGTCGACCTTCAGCGTCGCGTCGGCCGCAATCGGGCTTGAGCGCACGAGCTTCATACCGTTCGGACCAGGCGCATTGAAGTTGTTAACGTCGGTCTTGATTAGCGCATGCTTGGGTGAGCCGCTGGTGAGTTCCCACTTGACACGCCAGTCGCCCACCTTCGCGGCGATGTCCTTCAGGTCCAGCGGAATCGGCGCACCCAGCCCGCCCAGGCACGACTTGACATCTTGATAGGCTTGGCTGCTGTTGTTCTGCTGGTAGTTCTGCCAGTCCTCATCGGGTATGCCGGCGGTCGCCTTCACTGGCACCAGCTTGCGTGCGCCATTGAACGGTGATTTGCGCACCGGGTTCGACCCTTCGATTGTCACCATGACCTGGCCGGCGGCATAGATCTGTACGACCTTGACGATTTTCAGCGCGTTGCTGAGTGCACCGAAAACCTTGCCGTACCCCTTGCCGAAGAGCTCGACCTCGGCCTTGGTCAAGCCAAGCGCCAGCAAGGCCTTGTCCGTCAATTGGCCCTCGACGTACTCGACGCCGCTACTGGCGATCTTGGTGCCGATCTCGCCATAGAACTTCTTCAGCGCATCGCACAGCCCTTCGGGCACTCCCGCACGCAACTCGCGCGATACACCGGCACCCGTGGCGACGACTTCGAAGGCGCGGTCGAACATCGCATGCAGCAACTCGATCTCGATCAGGCTGAGGCGCAGGTCCTCGGGGCGGGCCGCGGGGTCGGCCAGGTCGACCGGCGGCTGCTGGCGAAGGGCCATCTCGGCAACAAAGAGCGGCGTGAAGCCGGCGCTTGACGAAGGATGCGCACGCGCGTCCAGCAGGGATTCGCGCAGGAAGCCAAGCAACTGCTCGCCCGCTGTGCCGCTGCCGGCGAACGGGAAGTCGAATTCGGCCCACATCTGGCCCAGTTCAGCCAGCGTCATGCGGCCGCTGGCGGCGCGATCATGCGCCTCGGCCGCGAGGTTGAAAGCAATGGCGTTATCGACCGACCAGCTGGCAGCCGGCGCCCTGGCGGCCAGGCTCGGCGCCGCGCCTCCCGACACGCCCAGGCCACCGCTGACGAGCGCCTGGCGGGTCGCCTCCACGGCCTGCGCTGCCGTGGACGCATCGACGATCTCGTGCACCAACTGCGCAGCGTACACCGCATAGTCGGCAACGGCCGGCGGCGCGACGCCGGTCGTTGGCGGGCTCGGCACGCACATCACGATGCCCTCGCCAGCCCAGCCCTGCGCGATCATCTGCTGGTACACCGTTTGGCTGGTCGTGAAGCGGTGGTTCGAATCGTTGAACGCAAAGCGATTGTTGTAGGCGCGATAGATGGGAGCGTAGTCAATGCCGCACGCTCCCGCGGAGTCCTTCGCCGCCACGTAGAAGGCGATGCCCTCGTAATGCCAGCCCGGATCCAGTCTGACCTGCGCACACTCGGCATCGTCGGAGGTGAAGAAGTGCGAATTCGGCCCCGCTGCGTAAAACCGGCACACCGGCAGGGCGGTGCTTGGGCGCGGCCCGCCTTCCGTCCAGGCGGGAAAATCGTCGAAGGTGCGAATCCAGCCCGGACCGGCAGCACCATTGAGAATGGCCGTTACCTCTGCTGGTTCTGCCGTGCGGAAATAATGTTTGAGCGTCTCATTGTAAAACTCAACCACTGTGCCAGACGTGGGAAAGGACTCCTTCTCAATTACTGCTTGCGACTTTTCGGCCATCTGTTGCGCCGCCCCCGCGGACTGGCTGGCGTTGTTGGTGAGATAGACCGGGTTGTTGATGGATTGCGGGATCGGTGCGCTTGCGGCTACCGATGAGAAGGATGCGACGGCTATCATCAGGATCGGCAGAAATGATTTCAGGAATCGGGTGGCCATGGTATCTCCAGTCTCAGTCGAATTCGGTGGCGGAAGTTTTCTGACAAGTGTGTATTTGAGGTGGTCACAAGTTGGCGGCAGTTCCGATCCCTTCTCCCTTCGAAGAAGGCGGAGGATGAGGGGTTTGCACGCGCGCTGACACTGCCCCGTTATCCCAACCCATCTCTCGAGGGAGAACAGCTGTGCCTGTCCGCTACTTGGGGTATTCGGCGCGAACATTGGCCGAAAGCAATGCGGCGACGATGGATAACAAGAAGTTTTCACGGGTGGCCTCATTCGGTAATTGGCGAACAGGGCGCACGATCGGCGCGGCCCCTCAATCAACCAAACGGAATCCAGCCGGGAATCCGGCCACACCACGACCAGGAAAATCTGCGCAGCCTGCGGCCGCGACTAATGGGTGCCGAGGCTCTCCATCTGCAACCGACAGCGCGCGAATCCTTCGGCGCGCAGTTTGTCTTCAGCCTCGTCGATGGCGCCCTGTTGGGAAGCGGCCTCCTCCTGCAGAAACGCGACTCCCTCCGCCAGCAGCGCACAGGCTTCCTTGAGTCCGGCGGCCTGCCGGCCCGGCGTGGTGCCTGGCTTGGTGACCGCGGCCATCAGCGCAAGCCCCAGGTACGACTGCGTATCCGCGAATGAACTGCGCACTTCGCGCACGCCACGGATTTCTTCGGGCAAGGCGGCAAAATGCGAGAGCCCTTCGCGTCCGCGGCGAATCGCGCCATCCAGTTCCCCTTGCCGGTAGGTGATTTTCGTAGCGATGGCCAGCGCATGAAAAATCTCCGTGCGAGAAGCTACGTTTGTGGGGTCCGCCACGGACAGCGCATTCTGCTGGTCCAAACCCAATACAATCGCCTCGCCAGCTTCCGCATACAGACCGACGAGGGACAGGTGCGAAGCGAGCGCCACTTGATTCTGCGCGACACTCAACCTGTAGCTCTGATCATTCGGATAGTCGCTTGCAAGTTTCGCGTAGGCCGACAGCGCCTTTCTGCGCATCTCGATGGCATGCGCCAGGCTTTGCGGCGTGCCTTTGTTGCCCGCAAAAATGTGCGCGGCGCGCGTGTAGGCCCCGGCGAGGCTTCTCCAGACCAGCGCCTCGCCGGGCATTTCGAGCGACAGTTTCTCCAGCATCGCCACCGCATTAACGATCGCGGCTTCGACTTCGGGCGACTGCCCGATCAGCATGCTGGTCAATAGCGCCTGCTCAGCGAGCATTCCGGGCACGCGAACACGATCGCGCGGGGTGGCGTCGGGCAAGGATGCAATATGGGCGGCGATCTTGACGACCTCGTCGATATTCTCCTTCCAGCGGGCATCGCCATTTTGCGCATAGGCGCGCGCCAGCGAATACCGCAACAACAGGTGCTCGCGCTGGACGGCGATGTCGTCGGCTTTGACGCTGCCCAGCGCGACAAACAGCGCCTTGCCTTTTTCAAGATTCGCCAGCGAATCGGCCAGCATGCCCAGATTCGCGGCAGCCGGCTGCCCCTGAATGTCGGCGATCTTGCGGTATGCCACAGCGAGTTCGGCGGTGAGACCCGGGTCGTTGCCGGCCTCGCTGGCGAGGCTGTCCAGATACTTGAGCGCGGTGCCGACCAACATCTGGCGCGCCTTCAGCGAACCCGCCAGATTTTCGATCTCGCTGTGCACATCGAAGACAAACGAATTGGCAAGTTTTCGTACGCTGGCAAAGTGCCTTTCCGCGCGCGCCTTCTCCGCCACCGCCACACGGCGTTCGCGTTCTACCATCACCAACCCGGCCGCCATGGTCACCAGCACGGCGGTAGCCATGGCGATAGGCAGCTTGTTGCGCGCCGCGAAGCGCCCGGCAAGGTAGCGCCACGTTCCGGCACGCGCCTTCACCGGACGGTGGTCGAGATGGCGCTGGATATCCTCGTCGAACTGCTCGACCGAGGCGTAGCGATCGGCCGGATTGCGCCGCATGGCCTTGAGGATGATGGCGTCGAGATCGCCGGCAATCTGGCGTGAGAGCAGCTTTGCCGACGCGAGTTTGCGCGCCGTCGCGGCATCGCTGGTCATCGCCAGTGACGAAGGCACCGCCGTCTGCTCGCCCAGCAGCGACGGCTCGGTGAATGGCTTCCCCGTACGCACCCGGCGATAGGGCGAGAGGCCGGTCAAGAGTTCGTGCAGGATCACGCCCAGCGCATACGTATCCGTGGCCGTGCTGATCGCGCCATCGGAGACCTGCTCGGGTGCGGCGTAGCGCAGCGTCATCACTCGGCCGCTCAATTGGGTGAGATCCGCGGCCGCATTCGCCGCGGCGCCCTCGTCGACCAGTTTGGCGATGCCAAAGTCGAGTAGTTTCACCTTACCGCTCTGGTCGATAAGGATGTTGGCGGGCTTGAGATCGCGATGCACCACCAGGTGGCGATGTGCGTGTGCGACCGCTGCGAGAATCTGCCGGAACAGTTTCAAGCGCTCGTCGATTGACGCCTTACGTGTGCTCACAAAATCGGTGAGCGACTCGCCTTCGATGTATTCCATCGCCAGATACGGCTGCCCGCGGCTGCCCTCCGCCTCGCTCACGCCGGCATCGAACAGCCGCGCAATATTCGGATGCGCGAGTTTGGCGAGGATGTCGCGTTCGCGGCGCGAGCGTTCACGCCAGACTTCGCTATGCTGGTAGATCGTCGGCAGCTTGAGCGCGACCTCCCGCTCGACGCGCCCGTCGGCCTGCCGCGCCAGCCACACCTCGCCCATGCCGCCGCGGCCCAATGGGCGGACCAGCGCGAATGGGCCGATGCGCGCGCCGGCGGCGAAATCGCTTGACGGTGGCGGGACCGGCGCGAGTTTAGGGACTGTTTCCAGTTCCTGCGATCTCTCGGCGCGGTCGTGTGCGGCGAGTATTTTTCGCAGTACGGGTGTCAGTTGCGATTGAGTTTGAGCAAGGCTGTCGAGCCATGCCTCGCGCGCGCCGTTTTCCATTTCCAGCGCGTCGGTCAAAAGCGGGTCGATCTGCCGCCAGAGGTCGAGGGAAATTTTCATGCCTGGTTGGGGGGACTCGCGCGATGGACGTGGACAGTGAACTTCGAAAAGCTCCGTTGCATTGGTAAACGACATCCGGACGGAAATGCCGCCAGCCTCGCTTGCGGTCAGGCCTCAATCATGGTCAGCAGCAGTGCCCGGGCTTTGCTCCATTCGCGCTGCACGGTGCGTTCCGAAATGCCGAGCGCCTTAGCGATTTCAAACGCTGTCATGCCACCGAAGAAGCGCATCTCCACCAGCCGCGCCAGCGCCGGGTCCAGCTTGGCGAGGTCATCCATGGCAGCGTTGACATCTTCGACGTCAATGGCTGGGCCGACACCTGCCTCCAGGGCGGTATCGAGCGTGACAAGATCGAGATCCCCGCCACGCCGCAGCGCGCGTTCTTCTCGAATCGTATCGATGACGATGCTGCGCAGCGTGCGCGAGGCGTAGGCCAGGAATTGCAGGCGGTTGGAAAACGGCCGGTCGGGACCGCTGACCAGCTTCATGTAGCTGTCATGCACCAGCGCAGTGGTCTGCATGCTGCCGTTGAGCCCGCTGCGATACAGCCGCGCATGCGCGATTTTCTTGAGCTCGGGATACCACGCGCTAAACGCTGCATCCAAAGCGGCGCTGTGTTCCTGTTCGATTTTTTGCAACGCGATGGCGAAGTCAGTCATTGTGTGGCAGATCGGATGGTCGTGTCGGGGACCAAGGCGCGACTGCCCCATTGTCACACAGCAAATCGTTCCGCGGAGAACAATCAATTTGCGATTAATTCTCGGAGGTAGGATGGGTGGTGCCCCCTTGCGGACAGCCGTCACGGCCCTGGCGCCGGTGGGCGTAAACGGCGCCCCGGGGGAGCAGCGTGCTTCTAGTTGACTGCAGTCTTCGACTTGTCAGGGATGCGAAGACGAACATGCGCGCGGTTGGCTGAGGTGCAGCGTCCGAGGAGACTTGGGGTCGTGCGCTTGAATTTC
>PLYG01000292.1 GCA_003153335.1 Betaproteobacteria bacterium
CGATGTACATGCCGGGCCGTTTGCGAACGGCTTCGAGGCCTTTCAGGATCTTGATGCTGTCGGAATCGTACGCGGGTGCGCTGTCCTGCTTGTCTTTGTCCATCATTCGGTATTTGCCTTCTTCCAACAATCTGGAGGCGCGTGAAAGTTTCGCACCTCCTTTGAATCCACCGCTATTTCTCCCCGAACAAAACCCGGAGACGGGCATCAGCCACAATCGCTGTTTGCAACCTGCATCCCGGCGTGCGCGGGAATAACGTAATGACCTAAATCCGCATCGGCATCACTACGTATTTGTAGTCGCTCCGTTCGGGCATGGTAATCAATGCGCTGGCATTTGCGTCGCCGAACGACAACACTACCTCGGAAGCACCCAGATTCGTCAACACGTCGAGCAGATAATTAATGTTGAATCCGACATCCAACGGGTCGCCCTCGTACTGCACTTCGAGTTCTTCCTCGGCTTCTTCCTGGTCGCTGTTGGTACAGATAATTTTCAGGCTACCGATGGACAGAACCAGACGTACGCCACGAAACTTTTCGTTCGACAGAATCGCCGCCCGCTGCAACGTATGCAGAATCAGCTGCCGGTCCAGCGTGATGTGCCGGGTGTAGCCGGACGGAATTACCCGGTTGTAGTCAGGGAATTTGCCGTCGATAACCTTGCTGACCAGTTCGATGCTGTCGAAGCGGAACCGGATCTGATTCGTCAGAATATCGATGGTAGCGGGCGCATCATCTTCAGCGAGCAGCCTGGACAATTCGAGCACGGTCTTCCGCGGCAGAATTACTTCCTGATGCGCGTACTCGCCTTCGAGCGCCAGGCTCGCGTAACTCAACCGGTGGCCGTCCGTCGCCACGGCCAGCATCGAGTTCTTGTCGATGACCAGCAGGAGGCCGTTGAGGTAGTAGCGAATATCCTGCTGCGCCATCGCGAACGCGACCAGGCTGAACAACGCGCGCAACTGTCGCTGCGGCACCTGCACCGTCTGTTGCTTGTCCTGGCTCGCGGTGATGCGTGGATAGTCCGCAGCCGGCATGCTTTGCAGGTTGAACCGGCTCTTGCCCGCCTTGACCACGACTTTGGCTGCTTGCGCATCGACATTGAGCAGGCTGTCCTCGGGCAGAGCACGCAGCAAGTCCTGGAGTTTCCTGGCCGGAAGCGTCACCGCCTGCGGGTCCCCCTCGGGAACCGCAACGTCGCTCTGCGCCGTGATCTGGATTTCGAGGTCGGTCGCGGTGACCGAAAGCCGGCCGCCGGATTGCTCGACCAGAACGTTCGAAAGAATGGGCAAGGTGTGACGACGTTCGACGATGCCCGAGACTGCTTGCAAGGGCTTCAACAGTCCATCACGCGCCAGTTGTTTTAAGTGCATGATTACTTCCTTTAATAATAATAAGCATCTCGTTTTTCCGGGATAACAACCAAACGTTCAATTGAATCATGAGGTTCACGTACATCAAAAGCCTCGGGGCGATGCGGTGATGGCTGTTGATCAGTTGTGGATTTTTTTTCGCGTCCGATTCAAAAGAGCTGTTATCCAGTTTTTGTCAGGCTCCACTACATGGTTTCTGGCGGCCGGAAAAACTACCCACGCAGCACTTGCAACAATACGTTGACATCATGATTCAATTCGGGAAGAGTGTCCTTGAGCTTGGCGATCTGCCGGCAGCCATGCAGGATGGTCGTGTGGTCGCGTCCGCCAAAATTGGCGCCGATTTCCGGCAACGAAAGCTGGGTCAGTTCCTTGGCCAGGTACATGGCGACCTGCCGCGGCCGCGCAACAATCCGGGACCTTTTTTTTGAGTGCATGTCGGAGGTCTTGATCTTATAGTAATCGGCAACCGTCTTCTGGATATTTTCGATCGATATCTGGCGGTTCTGGACGGCGATCAGATCCTTCAGCGCATCCTTCGCGACCGGCAGCGTAATTTCCTGATTGTGAAACGACGCATAGGCAAGAATGCGCTTGAGCGCGCCTTCGAGTTCGCGCACGTTGGAGCGAATATGTTTGGCCACAAAAAAGGCCACGTTCTCATCGAGTACCCGGCCTACTGCCTTGGCCTTGTTGAGCAGAATCGCAACGCGCATCTCCAGTTCCGGCGGCTCCAGCGCAACGGTCAGACCCCAACCGAGCCTGGAGATCAGGCGCTCGTCGATGCCGGTGAGTTCCTTGGGATACGTGTCGCAAGTGATGATCACCTGCTTCTTGGCTTCGACCAAGGTGTTGAACAGATAAAAAAATTCTTCCTGTGTGCGGCTCTTGCCGTTGAAAAACTGTATATCGTCGACCAGCAGCAGGTCGAGCGAGCGGTAGTACCGCTTGAATTCGTCGAACGATTTGTGCTGGTAGGCGCGGACGACATCGGAGACATAATTCTCCGCGTGAATATAGCGGACTTTAGCGCCGGGATTGATCTGGCGAATCTCGTTGCCGATGGCCTGGATAAGGTGTGTCTTGCCCAAGCCTACGCCGCCGTAAACGAGCAAAGGGTTGTATGCGGCGCCGGGATTGCCGGAGACCTGCATCCCGGCGGCCCGGGCAAGCTGATTGGCTTTGCCGGTCACAAAATTCTCGAACGTGAATTCCGGATTCAGGCTGCTGGCGTTTGTCGGTTCGGCGGCTTTGACGGAGGCGGGGCGGGCAACCGGCGTAGGAGGCGCTTCGGCGGGGTGCGGGGCGGGCAGAAGGGCCGGTGCATCGCCGACATTCAGGGCAACCGCAACGGCTTGGCCGAAGAATTCGGTGGCTTCGGCTTCGATGCGCGCGAGAAAGCGCTCGCGAATCCAGTTCTGGACAAAGCGGTTCGGCGCCAGCAGCGTCAATGACGACGCGTCAGCGCGCACCTGCAGGGGTCGTATCCAGGTGTTGAACTGTTGCGGGGAAAGCTCGTCCTTGAACTGCTTGAGACAAGCGTCCCAAAATTGGGTGATCTGCATTCAGATTCGTAAAGTGGGGTCGCCGGGGGAGCAGAATTCCGGAATTGGGTCCGCCGCGGTCGTACAAGGAAGACATTTTACTCTTTCGCGACCAAGTTATCCACAGAACCTGTAATTCGGTTTTGGGACAACCGAGGACCTCGCCCAAGAGCCGGCCCAAGCTGGGCGCCGCGGGGGTGCGTTAACAAAGCGCGTTAACAAAGCATTGACAGAAGGTAGGAAAAACCGTTCTAATACAAGGCTTTTCTTGCAAAAATATTGGATATCTCATGAAACGTACTTATCAGCCTTCCGTGGTCAAGCGCAAGCGCACTCACGGTTTTCGTGCCCGCATGAAATCTGTCGGAGGCCGCAAGGTTCTGCGCGCTCGCCGCGCCAAAGGCCGCGTTCGCCTCGCTGTCTGACCAGCATCGTCCTGCCTCTGGGTCCGCTCGTTTCCGCTCGGCGTCTGCCGAAGTCATCGCGTCTGAACGATAGCAAGGTCTTTGCTCGGCTGTTGCACGGTCGGCGACGGGTGGGAGACTGTCTTGAAATAGCGGTAGGACGCAACGCCGGGGAGGGTCCTCGCCTGGGGCTCGTCGTGGGCAAGAAGAATCTTCCCGGCGCCGTGGATCGCAACGCGCTCAAGCGTATCGTGCGGGAGGCGTTTCGCGAACGCCGAAGCGAGCTGCCTCCTTGCGACATCATGATTCGGCTGCGGCAGTCTTTGAAAGGGCAGGCACGGTCGGTATGGAGGCACCGAGTGGCAGATGCGGTGAAAATGCTGCTCGCTGAGGCAAGCCTTTGAAAGCAATACTGCGGGCGTTGTTGCGTACTTATCAATACGTGTTCCGGCCGTTGTTGGGGCGCAATTGCCGCTTTGTGCCCAGTTGTTCGGACTATGCAATGGAAGCGATAGAGCGGCACGGCGCCCTCTACGGAAGTTGGCTGGCGCTTAAGCGGGTCGGGCGTTGTCATCCGTGGCACCCCGGCGGCTACGACCCGGTCCGCTNNTGGCCCAGGAAAGCAAGGCAAATGGATATCCAACGGATGGTTCTGGTTCTGATTTTCGGGATGTCGGCTGTGTTCCTGTGGAACGAGTGGCAGCGCTACAATAATCCGCAGCCGCCGGCCGCGCAGACGGCGCCCGCGACGGCGGTACCGGCTCCAGCAACATCCGGCACTCCTCCGGTATCGCTGGTCCCGGCACCCGCATCCGGCACCGTGTCGGCAACGGCCCCGGCGTCGGCCGCGGCGCCGTCCGGCGAGAAGATCACCATCGAGACGGACCTGTTGCGCGTCGTGGTCAATACTGCGGGCGGCGTCATCGAGGAGGCGGACCTGAAGACGCAGCAAGGCACGGTCGACAAGAACCAGCCTTATCAGCTTTTGCTTCATACCAAGGACCGGCTGCACATGGCCCAGGCAGGGCTGCTGGGGGAAGGCTTGCCGAACCACAGGACGGAATATGTCGCACAACCGGGACCGCGCAAGCTGGAAGGTGCCGAATCCCTGCAGTTGCGCCTGAGGGCACCGATCACCCAGGGCCCCTCGGCCGGCGGCAACGTGGATCAGATTCTGACCTTAAAAAAGGGCAGTTACGTCGTCGACGTGGCGTTTGAAATCACTAACGGGACCCAGGCGCCGGTGACCCCGACTGCGTACCTCCACTTGTTGCGCGACAACAAGAGGCCGGCGGGGGAGTCGTCGATGGTTCCGAGCTATACCGGGGCCACGCTCTATAACGAAGCCGAGAAGTTCAAGAAGGTCGATTGGTCGGACATCGAGAAAAAGAAAGCGAAGTTTACCGCCAAGACCGACAACGGCTGGGTGGCGATGGTCGAGCATTATTTTGTGGCGGCGATCATCCCGCCGGACAAAACCGAGCGCGAGGTGTACGCCGATAAAGTGGATGACCTCTTTCGGATCGGCGTCAAAATTACTAGCGCGTCGATTGCGCCGGGCGCGACCGGCCGGATCAGTGTGCCGCTCTACCTGGGGCCGCAGCAGCAGGAAACGCTGGCGCGCACGGCAACCGGTCTCGACCTGGTCGTCGACTACGGCATTTTCCATATCATTGCCGCACCGCTGTTCTGGTTGCTGTCCTGGCTCTACAAGCTGGTCGGGAACTGGGGTTGGGCCATTATTCTTCTCACCATCCTGATCAAGGGCGTTTTCTATCCACTCAACGCGGCGTCTGCGCGATCGATGGCCAAGCTCAAACTGGTGGCGCCTAAAATGAAGGCGCTGCAAGAGCAAAACGCGAACGACAAGCAGCAGCTGCAGATCAAGATGATGGAAATGTACAAGACGGAAAAGATCAACCCGCTGGGCGGTTGCCTGCCGATCGTGGTGCAGATTCCGGTGTTCATCGCGCTCTACTGGGTGCTCCTGGGCGCAGTGGAACTGCGCCACGCGCCGTGGTGGGGCTGGATCCAGGATTTGTCCGCGCCGGATCCGTGGTACATCCTGCCGGTTCTCTACGCACTCACCGCCTGGGTGCAGGTTAAACTCCAGCCGCCGGCTCCGGGCATGGACCCGATGCAGCAAAAGATCATGCAGTTCATGCCGCTGGCGTTCTCGGTGATGTTCATCTTTTTCCCGTCGGGGCTGGTGCTGTACTGGTTTGTACAAAACATGCTGACCATTGTCCAGCAATGGCACGTCAATCGAATGCTAGAAGCCGAGGCGAAGGCCAAGGCGGCAATAGCAGCAACACGGCGCTGATCGCGGTCGTGATTGCAATCGAGGCGGGCGCCGTTGCAGGCCCCGCCTTTTTGTTCTGACAAGCATGCGAAACCCTCCTGCCGATGTCATTGTCGCGATCGCTACACCGCCGGGCCGCGGCGGAATCGGCGTGGTGCGCTTGTCGGGACCAAACCTGTCGACCTGGATGCGTGGAGTGTTGGCGCGCGACAGGATGGAGCCGAGGCGGGCCGTGCACACCGGATTTCTGGGCAGCGACGGCGCCGTACTCGACGACGGCATCGCACTCTATTTTACCGCGCCGCGTTCGTACACCGGGGAAGAAGTGCTGGAGTTGCATGGGCACGGCGGTCCCGCGGTGTTGGGCAGCATCGTGCAACGCTGTGTGGAACTCGGCGCCCGGCTGGCGGAGCCGGGCGAATTTACGCGGCGCGCGTTTCTCAATGACAAACTGGACCTGGCCCAGGCGGAGGCGGTGGCCGACCTGATCGACGCCGGTACCGCCGCGGCGGCGAAGGCGGCGATGCGCAGTCTTTCCGGAGAATTCTCCCGTGAAGTGCGGGCGCTGGTTGATGCGCTGGTTCAATTGCGGATGTATACCGAGGCAACGCTCGACTTTCCCGAAGAGGATGTGGAGTTCATCGAGGCCGTGAAAGCGCGAGACCAGGTCGACGCCTTGCTGGCGCGGGTGGGGGCGATACTCCAGCGCGCGCGGCAAGGCCAGATGCTGCGCGAAGGACTGCAGGTCGTGTTGATCGGGCAACCTAACGTGGGCAAATCGAGCCTGCTCAACCGGCTGGCACGCGACGACGTGGCGATTGTCACAGCGATCGCTGGCACCACGCGCGACGCAGTGCGGCAGCAAATCGAAATCGCCGGAATCGCCTTGCACGTCATCGATACGGCCGGCGTGCGCGAGTTCGCCGCGGCCGATGAAGTGGAGCGGCTGGGCATAGCCCGCACCTGGGCCGCCGCCGCGACCGCGGATTGCGCGCTGGTTGTGGTCGATGACGCCGTCGGCATTACCGCTGGCGATCAAAAGATTCTTGCGCGGCTGGCCGCGGATCTGCGGCG
This sequence comes from Betaproteobacteria bacterium, assembly GCA_003153335.1. Lineage (GTDB taxonomy): Bacteria > Pseudomonadota > Gammaproteobacteria > Burkholderiales > Casimicrobiaceae > PALSA-1005. The sequence continues at coordinate 6,701 of PLYG01000292.1, forward strand.
CATCGTCGTTCACAACAAGATCGACGTCTCCGCTGCACCGGCGCGCGTGGAAGCACGAGAGGGCGAGACGCATGTCTATCTGTCGGCCAGGACCGGCGAGGGCATCGCGCAGCTGGAGTCGACGATTCTGGAGGTGGCGGGATGGCAGGCCATGGTGCCCGACCAGTTTCTGGCGCGCGAGCGGCATGTGCTGGCGCTGCAGGCAGCCCAGAGCCAATTGTCGGCGGCAGGCCCGATGCTCGAGCGCAGCCCACCAGCGCTCGAATTGTTCGCGGAAGAACTGCGGCTGGCGCAAGCCGCGCTGTCCGCGATCACCGGTGAATTCACATCCGACGACCTGTTGGGTGAGATCTTCAGCCGTTTTTGCATAGGAAAATAGCCAGCATTCGGGCATCGTCCGAAACCTTCCGCTAACCTCCGGCTATCCCGGTTGAATGCGGGAGTCTTGTTCCGCTATCCGCCGAGATATTCGAGGCCAGATTCCTTACCCCTGCCTCCGGCACCTGAGCGCAACGGCGGCTTGCGTTGTATAAAGCACAGACAGCCACAGTAAACAAGCGGACGCCCTTACCATCAGGGGGACCATGGCCGTTTCCCCGAGAGGGCTGGTTTTCTGCGCGCGCCCCCGCGATTTCTGCAGCGTGATCTGCCTCCAAGACCGTTCCATGCTTTGGCAGGAGGCGGCACGTGTCGCGAGCAATCCAAATTCTGATGTTTTCGACCACCGGGAGGGTTGCTGGCGCAAGAATATCTTTGTCGAACGGCTGTGGAAGACGATCGTAAGACTGGGTGTCGCTTGACAACGATCAAGTACCGGCAGCAAGTGTGCCTGGAAATCGGTGAATATTTACATTGAACTCGTTGCAGGGAATCAGTACGCTCTCCACGTGGGGAGAGTCAGTACTGACGACAAAAGAGGCAACCAAGAGTGTTCTCAAGCGCTCGAGCATACGGGAACGACTGACCACCGAAGACCGTCTGCCTCACATTCAAAGGCGGACCGGGAAAGATGTTCAGGAGCGGTCTCTGTTGGCACCGATTGAATATTGACTCAGGACCGGTTGCTGTTTCTTGAATCGGCAACAATCGGTCGAGCGAATGACAGCCAATGGTCCGGAAGTGTGTTGCCAGCCGCCACCGCCGTAGCTGAGTCGATTATGCTTTCTGCGGCAAACAAGATGAAATCCGTCCGATCTCCCCTCGTGAAAGTGCCGACCAAAGCGCCGACCGGCATCGCCGGTTTCGATGCAATCACCGGCGGCGGTTTGCCACGCGGCCGCACCACGCTGCTGGTCGGCGGACCAGGCTCCGGCAAGACCGTATTCGCGCTGCAATTTCTGGTGCATGGCGNNCGCAGGATTGCAAGGAGCCGGGCATATTGGTCGCTTTTGAGGAGAGCTCGAAGCGTATCGTGGCCAACGCGACCAGCTTCGGCTGGAAGCTCGCCGAGTTGCGGCAAAAAAAGCTGTTTTTCATGGACGCCNNCGCATCGTGTTCGATGCCCTGGATGTGGTGTTGGCGCTACTGCCTGACCCGGCAACGAAACGGCGGGAGGTCTACCGGCTGCATGAGTGGCTATTGGCGCGCGAACTGACAGGCTTCATCACCGCGAAGACTGGCGGGGATGCGGCCAGCGCCATCAGCCAGCAGCCGTTCGGGTTCATGCAATTCATGGTGGACTGCACCGTGA
>PLYG01000343.1 GCA_003153335.1 Betaproteobacteria bacterium
GTGCTGGTGGGTACCGCTGCTGCGGTCACTGCAACGCAATAGATCGCGCCGGGGGTCGAGGTCAAGCTGAAGGCACCGTTGCCGGAGGCTGATGTCCACGACGCGCCAACCAAATCACCGATATTGACAAAGTTGGCCACAAACCCGCCCGAACCATCGTTGCAAGCACCGCTCTGCCACCACCCTGCGCCCGTGCCCCCAACCGGCAGGGATCGCCACGAGATGGTGGTAGGCGTGCCGTCAGTTACCTGAATATCGCCCGCAGCGGACCGCGAAACAATACTTAGCGGATTCATCCCAATTTCGCCGAACGCGAGCGCAGCCAGTGGCGCAACAGCGAGGGCGGCAACGATGAGTCCTTTGAGGGCGCGGATACGCATGGCGATTTTCCTTGCGGAGGATTGGCGAGGTTGGGTAGGAACTGCGCGCTGCGCCGCGCGAGCTGCCATGGGCCGGGAAGCTGCCGGCGTTCTTTGAGCAGGAACGGTACCGAAGGCGCTACGCGGTCTATCCTGCGCGACCAAACCGGTGTCGATGGAGGAGCAAGTTTGCGTAGCCATGGGCCGCCCGTTTCATTGAGTTATCTATGCGCTTGAGGTCGCGCTGACAGATAAACTCGGGCAGGTGATGCACGCCGATTTGTTCGTTTTGTCGAACAATCAGGCCCGTTTGGCAGATACGCTTACGCCGGTTCTCGACGTTGAATCGATAGTTTAACCCAATCGGCGCAAAATCTGCGGTGAACTTGCCATTTTTTTTGCATTATGTGATCGGTTTGGTGATACGTCATGGCGACCTGCCACATGATTTGGCCTGCACGGCCAAATAAAAAGCCCAAAGACGAAGTCGATGGGCTTGAGGGGAGAGGAATGAAGCGGTCGGCGTGGGCGCCGTTAAGTGATTACACCGAGCTGCGAATCGATTCGAAGATACCGGTCAGCAACTGTTCCGAACTGCTAACAGCCGCAAACGTTGCACCAGAACCAGCCATCGCTGTCTTCAAGGGCGAGTACACCTGCTCGTTGTTGGCGATGAACAGAACCGCAACCTCACCGCCAGCCCGAAGAATCTCGCCCAGTGCCGCAGCGGTATCCTGAACGCGCGAAGGTATGCCATCGGTAATCAGCATGAACAGCTTGCGTTCTTCGTCGCGCATCAACAACTCGCGGCCGAAGAAGTTCGCTGCCCAGTGGGTATCGGTGCCGCCTGAATCACGCCCACGATTCCACAGGAAAGCACTAGCACCGCGAAACGATTCATCGAAACGCTTCACCGGATGTACCGAGGTACCGAAAGCACCGGCTGCAGTCTTGACGCCTTCGAACCGATCACACGCCTGCAGGACAGTCCACGTCGCAACTTCAGCAACTTCGAGCGGGGACTGACCATCATTTGCTCGACGACCAAAGCTGCCCGACCAATTGTCCATGCTGCCGGAAATATCAGTCGCGATTTGCAGGGCGGTGTTCAGCCCTTCGCGATCATCCTTGTGCTTGAACACGCCGAAATTGCCGACGGCTACACGGGACAGACGACTCGGGTCGATCTTGCGACCTTCACTTGACCAGCGAATGTCTGTGTCGGTCTTGGCTTCGAGCAGCACTTCGAGATCATTGCCAAGCCGAACCGCAATCGGTCGGGCGCGCTCGATGATGGTATCGGTACTGGCTTCGTCACGGATGCGCTGATGAATGTCATTGCGTCCGGTGCCTGCACCATAACCGCCAGTTGGCTTTGCCCCGGTTTCTTCGAGCGCCTTTTCGATCTGTTCGGCAAACTCGCTCTTTCCGAGGTCCTTCTTGGTCGCGTTGAGAACGGCTTGCGCGGCTGCCTTTTTTTGCTGCGGCGTCGGTTCGAAACCGGGTTGTCCGGGTTGCGGCTTTGCCTTCGGGTCCGGTTTGCCTGAACCCTTGCCTGAACCGCTCTTTCCGGGTTTGCCGGGCGGAGCATTCGGGTCGTCTTGGCCAGGTCCAGAACCTTGACCGGGTTGACCCTGATCTTGACCTTGTGGGTTTTGATCGGGTTCTTCGTCGCCGATGCCGGGAGTCGGCGGCGGCGGCGGGTCCTTGTTGTCAGCCTGATCCTTGAGCAAATCGTAAACGGCCTTGGCGATGACTAGCGCGTGTGCCGTATGCGTAGCCGTGCGCACTTTGCATGCTTCAGCCCAGATTGCACGAACCATTTTGTCGCCAAGCACCTTGGTTGCTTCACGGCGCCAGATCGGGAAGTGATCTTTGAGAGCCTCCTGCCCGAGGTACAGCGTACGCAAGCCACACATGATCAGTCCTGCAACAGCGCTGGCCGGGTGCATTTCCTTGCTGGTGTCCGGCTTCACGAACGCTGTGCCGCGCTTGGTCATGATCTGAATCGCCCGGCTGATTTTGTTCGGCACTCCGGGATACGACTCAGCCTGCTTTTTCTCGATCCAGATGTCCTCGAACCGATTGTGCAGGTCCGAGAGCAGTTCCGAAGTACATCCTTCGCCGCCGAGGGGAATGGTGAAATCCGTATGGGCGGTATGCGCGCCCTCGTGACAGACCAGTCCCGTCAGCAAGTCAACATCTTCCTGTGTACCGCTGTCATTCAACACCGGCAAATAAATCTTGACGTTGTCGGTGGCAGCAGTCTTGACCGTGGGATCGAAAACGACCTCGATCCCCATGGAATGTCCGAGCATCTTGGCAAACAGGCCCAAGGAGCGGACAGCGACAGGGCGGCGTTGGTGAAACGGAATATGCGGTTCTTTGAAGACCGAATTCTGGGCTGCGGGTACTGCAGTTGCGGCACTCATGGGTATCTCCTGTGACGTGGGAAGGGAATCGTTGCCCATGGAATGCCGTGCGGCAGAGGGTAAGAAGCGCGTGTGGGAACCGGCGTCGACGACCTTCCGTGTTGCCCGAACGAACTGCAACGCCAATTAAACAACAACGGCAACACCAACGGAAAGTTTATTTAGCTCCGATCTATTGCTTTGCCTTATCTTGTTCGGTACAGTGCTACGCATGTTCACTTAACCGAACAGGTGAGAAGGAGGTACAGGTGAGAATAGGCAAGCCAGCCGGGACGCTCAAGGCGCCCAAAGGTGCCAAGACGGACGCCATTCTTCGACTGATGGAACAGCATGGCGCGCTGCAGCCATCGGTCATTGCCCCCCAGACGGGCCTATGCGGGAAGGAAGTTTCTTCCCGCATTTCCATGCTGATTTCCCAAGGACGCGTCAAGCGCGAGATCGGCGACGATGGGCGCGGACGGGTGCGCTTCGTGAGTTGGACCATTGCGCATCTGTCCGACGCGCCGCGTGAGCCAGAGCCGCAGCAAACGTGGTCGGTCCCGGAAATGTGGCGCTGCTGGCGCACGCCGGCAGAGCAGGCGCTGCACGACGAGCTGCTCGCGGTCGTCAATGCAGGGCCGACGGCGCCGGCTACGAATCGGAATGACCAGATCGACCGGAAGCTGGCATCCCCCTTTACGCAAGTGATAGTCCGTGCGGTCAATGAAGGATGGGTACGCGTCGTCTCCCATTGCATGGACGATGAGCCTCCCCGCCGACGCGGCAAGGCGGCAGTCAAAGCGGCCTCTACCGAGCCGACCGAATGCGCCGAGCATGACGACGAAGCTCCGCAGACCGCATTGCCGACGCCGCCAGTGGCCGCAATCGCCAAACCCGCGCCGCCCGCCACCGTAGAGCCGACTAAGCGCGAGCGGACGGTGGTGCGCACAACTCGCCAACCGCTTTTGCAACCCGCCATCATCGACGCTCCTCCCGAACTGGTGGCCCAACACGTCGGTCGGCGCGCCACAGGGGAAATACGCCCGGACGCAGCAAGGTCCCGGTGCAACGGGCGCTGTTCTAAGTCGTCCGCAGACCGTACTATGATCATTCCTTCTCGTCCCCGCGTCCTGTAGGCGCGTTTGCCATGATCCGCGTTTTCGAGTCCCGTGATATGCGCCGGGTCGGCGCTGAATTGTGGTTGGACCCCGCATTCAATGCGTTTCCGCCGATGCGGGCGAATCCGCAGTGGCTTTACCTATTCCTGCTGACCAATCCAGAAGGTTATGTCCTGCCCGGTCTATTGCAGCAGTCGATAGCGCGGATCGCCACCGCGCTGCAGTGGCGGGAAGCATCCGTAGTGAAGAATGCGGACTGTCTGCAACGCAAAGGATTGATACGCGTCGATTGGGACAACGCGTTGGTGTGGATTCCTCGTGGCGCCAAAGATAACCTGCCGCGCCGCCACCGCGACCTCAGTGGGTGGCCGGACGCATGGGCGAGGTTGCCGAGCTGCCCAATGAAGGGCGAGATCGGTTGCGCGCTTCTCGCCATCATGGCAAAGCGCTACCCGAAGCTGGCGCAGTCCTTCGCGGCGATGGTCGCAGGTACCAAGAGCCCGGCGCCAGCACCCGCCGGGTTGCCAGACGGTGTTCTGCCTGCCGCCGCGCCGCGCGAGCGTCGCGCTGCAAAAGGCGTTGAGATGAGCCCGGAATGGCAGGCGCTGTGGGCCAACTATCCCCGGCGCGGTGGCAGTAATAATCAGCGTGAGGCGTTCGAAAAATATACGGCACGCTTGAAGGACGGGTATTCGCACGCCGAAATGGCGGACGGTGTTCAACGCTATCGCAGGTTGCAGGAACGCATCGGGAAAATCGGGACCGAGTTCGTCCTTCAGGGGACCACGTTTTTCGGACCCAAGCTGCATTTCAAGGAAGAATTCCCGCTGCCGGTCACCCCTAAAACCCAGCTTAGCCCAACCACCAGCCCCGACTTCGAACGTGTCGCGCAAGCCTATCCGAACAAGGTCAATCAGCCCGAGGCTTGGTCGATCTGGCAAGGCTTCGAACCACCGGCGGATACCGCTCTCACAGAGGCGATCCTTGCTGGAATCGAGCGCTGGAAGAAAATCGACCAGTGGCGTAAAGAAGGCGGTGCCTTCGTGCCCAAGCTGGCCTCTTTTCTGCGCCAACGCAATTGGTTGGCGCCAACGCTGGCCGCACCTGTGGGCGTGGATGTCGCCGCTATCGATGCGGAAATCGCCAAGATGAACGGGCACGCGCCCGGCGCCGAGACGGCACCGACCTATCAGGACGGCAACACCTTTGAAGGGGTGGCGACCGTGGTGGTTACAGAGTCACGGGCCGTAACCCGCGCAGCGGACGTTCATGACGAGGATGGCGCCGGGCACTATGGCCGCTCGCAGCGAGCGTCGTCCGTGTTGACCGGAGACCCCACGCCAGCGGCAATGCAGGCGCACGCGCAGTCGCGCGATCTCTTTGACTCGTTCCCCGTAGGCGACTCGCCGTTTCTGGACTGCTGATGAATACCCAACAATTTTCCGCCGATGTATTGCCCATGCTCAGCAATATCTTTGCCGCGCAAGGCAAACCTGCGCCGAGCAGCGGCGTGATCGCGCTCTGGGTCGATGCCCTTGCCCGTTTCGATTCTGCGATAGTCCGCGATGCGCTACGGACCTATGTATCAGAGCCGGCCGCGCATTATGGTTTGCCGCAACCGAACGACATTGCTTTGCTGATCGAGGGGTCGAGCGAAGAGCGCGGCACCACGGCGTGGCAGAAAGTTTTGGGCGCGATCCGGAGCAAATCAGGCTGGGCGACGGTTGCCTTTGATGATCCAGCCATCCACGCCACTATCAAGCACATGGGCGGCTGGATCACGCTCACGCTCGATGTGGATGCCGATAGCCGGGAGCGCATTCGGCGCGAATTCGAACTGAATTATCGAACCTTCGCCGCACGTGGCGTGCCGCCGGGCACGCCGCCCCGGCTGCCGGGTCTGCTGGAAGAGTCCTGCGTCCGTCTTGGCCGCCACTATGCGGGTCAAGTGCAGTTGATCGGCGATCCGCGCCGCGCGGGTGAAATTGCCAACAGCGGCACGCAGGCCTTGCTGTCGTCTCCCCCGCCAACGCAGGCGCTGCCCACCGGCGGAGCCCGGCATGGCTAAACCCGTCCGTACTCTCGGTCGCGTAGCGGTCGCCGGCATCACCGTCAGCGCCATGATTTCGGGGCTGATGCAGTACCTGTTCTTCGTTGGCCTCGAATTTGCCCTGTTGCCCCACGGCATCGCGCAGCGTGTGCGCGAAGCTGGCATGCCCGCGCACGGGCCCCTGTTGCTGGCCCCGATCAGTCTGCTCGTCGCGCCGTTGGCAGCATGGGCCGCTCACAACAACGGGTTTGCGCGACGCACCGTGATTGGCATTGCCGCCGGCGGATTGATTGGTGCGGGTCTCTTTTACGCGATGGGAGTCGCGGTCGGTTACTGGGTGGGATAGGACTTTATGGCCATTGCCGTCTTTGGATTGTATGGGGCCCTCGTAGACCGCCGGCGGCGGCTGGAGTGTAGCGGCCCCATGGACACCGCCGACCAACATCCGGAAAGGGCGCACTACGCGCAGGAAGAAATCATCCTGCACGTGCTCGAAGTGCTGCGGGCGCTGCATTCGGTCGGTCATCGCATCGTGATCTTGTCCGACCGCACCGAACGCTTGGGGGAAAGCACCAAGGACCACTTCAAGGACGGGACCATTCCCTACCACGAAATCTTCTGGCGGGCCGAAGGCGACGAGCGCTCGGAGGAGATCGTCAAGCGTGACTTGTTCACGCTCGCCGCGTTACCTTCGGCGAACGTGCTGGCGGTGTTTGACGACAGCCCTCCGCTGCTCGACTACATGCGCAAGCAGGGTGTGGCTTGCGTGGATGTATGCGCAACAAATTTGGCCTGATGGCGGAATACGGGATCAACCAAAACTAGAACGCAGGCGAGGAACATTGTGCAACAGGATCGAAACATGGCCAGCCAAGCAAAAAAAGCAACAGCAACCCCATCGGGAAAGCGGCGCCCGCGTGCCGCCGTTCAGGCAGATACCCCGCCAGTGGTCGAAAGCGGCGTGCCGCTGCCCGAGCGTGCACTGCCGTGGACGGGACCGCGCGCCAAGTACCCTTTTGCAACGATGGAGGTAGGCAACTCCTTCGAAACCTCCAAGGCATCCGTGCGTAGCGCGGTGAAAAAATATCGCGATGCCATGCTCAAGCTGGGCACCGTTGTGATTTTCGAGGTGCACCCGCAAAAGGATGGAACCTACCGCTGCTGGCGGGTGGAGGCTACCGGCATGCCCGATGGTGACGATGAGACAGCTTGCGGCGATTCCAAGCGCAGCACCCCGGTTGTCGCGCCGATCAAGCCCAAAGCGACCCCAAAAAGGGGCCTGCCCGTGACGCGGCGCCGTGCTGGTAGTGCGCAAGCGCAACCGCGCACTGGAGCACAGGCATAGTCATGAACCCCACGGCTAAAGCCGGGGCTTGCAAAAAGCTCGATTCATGGCCAGCCCACGCCCGCAAGGGCACCGGTCGCGAGGTCACGGCACCATGGTGTGCTTGCCAGCACCATGCCATGCCGCCCGTCATCATGCAGTCGTTGCTGGGGCAACGACGAAGGTGGCGGGCACGACAAGCCTCACGGACATGGGCGAGGCAAACATAACCACCAAGCGGTGCAAGCGGTGCGGTGCGAAGGAGTTTTAGAACCATGACCATGCAGAATGCGGTGTTCGTATTGGATACCACCAAGCGCCCACTGGCGCCGTGTCGTCCAGCGCGAGCCCGGCAGTTGTTGCGCGAAGGCAACGCGGCAGTCTTTCGCCGTTATCCGTTCACGCTGATCCAGAAGGTGGCGACACCGGCAGCGGTAGTGCCCGACCTGCGGCTGAAGCTCGACCCGGGCAACAAGACCACCGGGAACGCGCTGACGACGGTCGAGGGCCGGGTGCTGTTTGCGGCCGAACTGCAGCATCGGGGTGCGGTGATCAAGGAGGCGCTGGAGAGTCGCCGGGCGCAGCGGCGCGGCCGGCGCCACCGACAGACGCGCTACCGCGCACCTCGGTTTCTGCACCGGGCCGGGGGCTGGCTGCCACCGAGCCTGCAGCACCGGGTAGCGACGGCGATGACGAGGGTGCGACGGCTGGGGCGCTATGCGCCGGTCGCGGAACTGGCGGTCGAGCGGGTCAAGTTCGACCTGCAGCAGATGCAGGGCCCGGAGATCAGCGGGGTGGCATACCACCGGGGCGCACGGCATCCCCACTACGCTATCACCACTGTTCAGCGTGCCGCCGCTTTGCGCGCCGGCGCATCGGCAGTGGACTCGCGCGAGCTGGTACGCATGGCGCGGGTGCGGAGGCCATGAAGGCTCTTCGCGAGCGCAAGAGCAATCTCTGCCCCATAAAAAAACCCAAGGACGAAGTCGATGGGTTTGGTGGAAGGAGGAGGAGGAAGAGCCGCGCGCTGGAAGCTGCACACGAACAGATGATGACCGGGAGGCCATCACGCTCGTGCACGGCTCACCATTGGTTGTAATCGCGTGCTGCGCTGCCGGTGATGGCATCGGTGGGCTTCGGTAAAGTGAGCAACAACTGCTTGTCCGGAGGTGGCGCTGGTTCTTCTCCGGTGATGGAGAATCGCATCGACAATTCCGGCTTGCCGCAGAAGTCTTCGTACGGCTTGTCATCTGGTAAGCCAAGTCTCGCGCACAGGAGCTGGAACTTTTCCGGCGTCATCCCCAGATGCTTCAATAGCGCTGGGAAATCGACTGGTGAAAAGTCACCGAACCCTTTTTCCTCGACGCCAAGGGTCGCGCACATCTCCGGCAGCGTTTCGTCGGTGAGACCCAGATGTGCACACAGAGCTGCCGTGTCCAGCGGGCCCCTCTTGTTGAAAAACGAAAGAGAAGCGCCGCCGCCTTCGACTTTCTTGCCATCGACACGCTCGATTTCCGGCACGCTCAACATCAACTGCTTCAGCGCGATCTTCAGCGCAAGAGCAGCTTCGTCGGCGTCGTTCTTGGCCAGTACATATTGCCGAGCTGCTTGAAGCCATGCATCGCCGGCGGGAGGAATGCCGGTGCCAAGCGATTCGCGGAACGCTTTGGCCCCAAGAAACAACGCCTGCTGATGCGCGGGGTCCGGATAAACAACGACGACCTTGCAGTGGGCGACCATTTCTTCGAGTGTTCCGCCGCGTTTCTGGATCGCCTGAATTTCGGCGGCATCGAGACTCCAGTAATGCGCTTCCTTCACCGATGGCGTGCAGAACATTTGCCATTGAACCTGCGGGACATAATACGGGGGCAAAGTCCCTCGGCTGGCATAGCTGTGCGTACGTTTCCCGAGGCATTTGATCTCCAGCAGGATTTCGGCCTGTGCATCGAGGTCGAGGCCGTCCAGTGACACTGCGCACCACGGGAACTCAGGATGCACGACACAGATTGGCTTCATCACGTTGCCCGGNNCCCGAGAAGTGCTGGTACAGCGCACAGGCAATGTCCTCCATGTCGATGCCACGCTGAACACCGTTGAAGGGGCTCGACAGATCGTCCGGCGGATCGAGCTTCATCATCTGGCGCCAGAGCGCGTGGGTTGTTTTCCACGGATGCAGGCCCTCGATGACACCAGCAGCGGTACCGGTGATGCGCGGCAGGCCATCGACGAGGTCTTTACCGTCGCGCCAGTCGTGCCACAACTGCGAACGCTGCGGGATGTCGATCAAGGTGCTGCCATTGACGACGCGAGTGATCGCAGCCAGTTCCAGCGCAACCAATTCGCGCGGACTAACGGCTGCATTCATTGCATAGCTCCCGTAGAGATGCCCAGCAGTTTCCGGACTTCATTGGCTTCGGTGAGTCCAGCGGTGCCGTTGCTCAAAGTCTTGAGCAGGGCTGCTGAAGCGTTCTTGCAGAATCGTACGACCATCCGCGCGTGAGAGCGCGTGGAAAGGCCGCATTCGATGGCTTTTGCAAGATACTCGCCTTGTGCGGCGGTGAGGGTTGGAGCAGGTACAGCAGTGTTTTTCCGTTTCATAGGTAAATCTCCATTGTTGTTGAGACGAAGCAATTGGCCAATTGCACAAAGCAAGGCGATGAACTGTCTGAGCTTTGTCTCAGTAATGCGTTGAGGCCGGAGATAATCGATACGAACGGCAGCGCGTCAATCAGGGTGGTTGACATCCTCCCCGCCCTGAAGGGCAGGGATTCCTACGGCGCTACCCATGAGCAAGCTCATGTGCAGTCGCTTCGGTGGGTTCCTGCTTNNTCACTTCGGTGGGTTCCTGCTTCATAGAGCGGCCTGACTGCGCCAACTCTCCACAGGCTAACAAGCGGTGTCCCCGCTCTAAAATATTGATCGCGCCGACCACATCAGCATGATTCTCATACCCACACCCGACACAGCAGAACCCGGCTTGCGTCAGCCGGTTCTCGGCCGCCACGTGTCCACAACAGGGGCAGGTGCGGCTGGTGTTGTGCGGCGTAACCGCCAACAGCGTAGCGCCCTGCCACGGCACCTTGTACGCCAGTTGTCGCCGAAACTCACCCCAGCCTTGATCCAAGATCGCGCGGTTCAGCCCGGCCTTCTGCCGGACGTGGGTGCCGGGTTGTTCCTTGGTTCCTTTTGCCGACTTCGACATGTTCCTGACCTGCAGGTCTTCAACACAGACGAGCGCGTGGTTTTTGCTGAGCGTTGTGGTGGTCTTGTGCAGGAAGTCGCGCCGGGTATTGCCGATAGTGGTGTGCAGCCGCTGGACGCGGGTCTGCGCTTTCTTCCAGTTGTTGGAGAACTTGACCTTGCGGCGCATGCTGCGCTGGTAGCGCGCCAGCCGCGCCTGCTGTTGCTTGAAGCTGTTGCGCGGGGCGATGAAGGCCCCATCGCTCAGTGTGGCAAAGCGGGCAATGCCCACGTCGATGCCAATAGCCGAGGTAGCAGTCGGTACCGGCGTGGCGACCTCGCGGCGCGTTTGCACCGCCATCAGCCATTTGTCGCCTACCCGGCGCACGGTGACATTGCGCACTTCGCCGAGCGCGTCCCGACTGTTACGGTAGCGCAGCCAGCCCAGCTTGGGCAGGAAAATTCGGCTGTTGGCCTGATCGAGCTTGATCTGTTTCGGGTCGGGGTAGCGGAACGCCTCGTCCACACCCTTGCGCCGGAAGCGTGGAAAGTCGGCGCGCTGGGCGAAGAAGTGCTTGTACGCCCGCTCCAAATCTTTGAGCGCGTGCTGCAGCGGGTGGCAGGGCGCAGCCATGAGCCACGGCGTCTCGGGGCCATTGCGCCACGCAGTCAGGTGTTTGGCCATCGCCACGTAACCGATGAACTTCTCACCGGCTGCGTGATTGGCTTGCTGCAGCGCCAGCGCCTTGTTGAACACGAACCGGCAGGCGCCGGCAAAGCGGCGCAGGTCGCGCTGTTGTGCGCCGTTCGGGCGCAGTTCGAATTGGTAGGCTTGCAGGCGTTCCATGCAGGAATTGTCGTCTGTTCTCACGGCACGAACAACAACATTCGAACCTTTGGATCGATAGTTGAGACCAAGAGCAGTCAGGCCACTTTGGCCAATGACAGCTCCGCCGTCCGCGCTATCCTTCCCCGCCCTGAAGAACGGGGTTTGCCGCGCAAACTGATCAATGCGCGATGGCGGGTCCTTCGCCTTCCTCGATCCGCTTGACCACGCGCAACAACATGCCTTGCTCGACAATGGAGATGAGCAGTGCTTTCAGGGTTGAGCCCACATGCGGCCAGTGCGTGTTGACATCGTTCTGCAGCCAGATGCCATCGACGAGCTTCTGATCGGCAGAGACCTCGACTCCAGCGGCCAAGGCGCGGGCAATGGTCTGGGCCGCTCCTTCCGGATGAAGGCTGGCCGATACGAGCGGCTTGCCGCTCTGGGAAAGCCCGTAGACGGGCAGGACGGTGACCGAGTTCGCTACCACCAGCCTGCTCCTATGGCGCGCTTGAGGCGCCCTGTACCACCGTTGATGATCAATACGCCTTCATACCGGAAGCGCCAGTGACGGCCATTCGGCACCCAGACCACCGGGATGACGCTCGTGAACCGCCGTGTTGCGCTAACGGCTCGCATTTCCTGCAGCACCTGCTCAACCGGATCGGCATCCGGCTCGTGGCCATTCGTCTTGACCAGTACCGTACCGCCCAGCCGCCATTTGCGTTTGAGGCCGCCCCAACTCTTGATCTCGACCACATAAGCCGTGTTGTCGGGTGCGATCAGCAGCAGATCCACGTCGCCGGTCGGGATCGGGACATTCGACTCCTTTCTCCAGCCCGGCGGGAGCCGTAACTTGCGCACCGCCTTTTGCTCGGTCTGTACCCCGTGCATGCGCCCGCTGTTACCGGCGATGGCGTGCATTTCCCCGGCCATCTCCGGCTTTGCTGCCGCCCATTCGCGTATCTGAAACAGGCGCCATGCTTTGACAGCAAAGGACAAGGCGACGCCGCCGAACAGCACCGGGATACCCAGACTCACCAGCAGGTCCTCGGTCTCGTCGCCATCCCACACCAAGTCCAGCATGAGATAGAGAGCGACGGCGAGCGCGGTTATCGCGCAGGCCATGAAGGCGTCGTCCTTCCATGGCGCGCGGAATTTGTTCGTGGCCGCCGCGCTGGCGATGGGATGCGTCTGTTCGTTTGGGTGTGGCGCTGACATGCGAAGAATTTACCACGGCAACACTGTACTCAAGCATGCTTCTGCTCAGTTGCGCGCAGAAATATGTTTCCGGATGCGCGGCAAGAAGGGGCGCGTGGCGAACTGCAAAAAAAAAGGCCCAAAGACGGAAGTCGATGGGCGAGAGGGAACGGAGATGTTGACGCGCGATTGATTGACGCAGGTCAGGGCGCCGGAGTTGGCGTTACGGATTCGGCTTCTGGGTCCAGTGGCCGGAGTTGAGCGCGGTGACAGCCGCATCTTGCGTGGGAAAATATTCGATGCTTTCGCGCGAATAGGGCATGCCGCTTTCTTCCATGGTGCCGAGATAGAATCCCGCAGCGGAACGACAGACTTGCAACGGCAACTTGACGCCGGATTGTTCGGCGAGCAGACCGTAAACGACCGGTGCGGTCGTGCCCGGAGAGACAGAGCGATTGGTGTTCATGCTGCGACTCCTGTGGATTGGGTTGCGCCAATGGTGCCGGCGGAAGTTGTAGTTTGAGTAACGCGGATCGATTCTTTCCATGCCCACCATGCGGGATTCAGGGTGATCTGCTTGTAACTCCCGTCGGCATTGCGGGCAACGAAATCCACCTTCATCAAGGCGTCTTTGGATACCAGTTCGAACGGGCCGCCCTGTCCAGTGCGTTGGATGGTCGAGAGGAAATACTGCGAGAAGGCCCGCTCCTCGAACNNCGCAGTCCATCGAGATATTCTCCTTCCGCTGCCAGCACAACCGGTTCGGACGACAGGGCTGCAGCAACACCGGCCGTGTCGAGTGCTTCCGGTTCGAGTTCCATGGCTTGGGCGACCACTTCTTTGAGCCGCTTTATGCGACAGGTGATGGCACTGCCTTGCTCGCTCAGAACCACTTTGACGTAGTCGCGCGTCGTGGGGTAGGTCCTGAAGTAATACCCCGTTTCGAAGTTCTTGTTCTTCACCAGCAGATTCTCGACAAGAACGATCAGTTGGGCAAACTCGGCAAGAATCGCTTCGGTGAGTGTTACGGTGCGGCGGGTCATGATGTAGCTCCTTCAATGAGGGTGAATGAGAGGCATTGCTCATGTAATGGAGTGCGGCCCCCGATAAAGCGCTGCCACGCCGTCGAGTACGCTGGTGGTGGTGTTTCGCGCCCTACAATGCAAAAAACCCAAAGACGAAGTCGATGGGTTTTAGGGGAAGAAGACAAAGCGCGCTGGTTAGAGCATCGAGAACGGCGGGAAGCCGGGCGCGAGGAGTTAACAGCGCATCTTTGAGAGTTCCGGGTGAAGCGGACTTACAGGTTGAAGGGATCGGGCTCGGTCGCACTGGTCTTCGCGGGCGCCGGCTGTTCGCTGGCTTCGGCAGGCGCGTTTTCGGCCTTGGAACCGAGGTTGCCCGAGAGGTACTTGTCACCGCCGGCTTTCGGAACAGAGACCCAGACTTTGCCATCGACGCGATTGTCCGCGCTGAGGTTGATCGAGATCGTGAAGTCGGCGTCTTTCTTGCCTTCGCGTTTCGTGTTCGAGAACATGTTGCCGAACAGGTAGCCCTCGTCCTTGTTGTTGCCGTACATCATCTGCAGATACGGCTTGCCGTTCTTGTCGAGCAGCGGGGTGCCATCGGCCTTGGTCGCGTAGCACTTGACACCGACGACTTCGGTCGTGATGCCATCGACGGTCGTGATGTCCACGGAACCGCTGAACTTTGCCTTGTCGCCATCTTTCGCCGAGAACAGCGCGAGACGGACACCCTTGGGGCCGGCGGCGGTCAGAGCGAGTGCGATTGCGCTCGGGGCCAGATACGTTTGCTTTGCCATGATAGGTAAATCTCCATTAAAAAATACGTTTAGAACAACGCTCAGCGAGGTCGAAAAACCTCATTTGGGAATCTGGTCGTTGTACGAGTAATCGCCCACGGAAGAAGATAAAAAACAAGTTCGGTTCCGTGAGACGAATGATACCGTCCGGCTAGTTTACAATGGTTCTGGTTATTATTGTGTTCGGCTAACCGAACAACGCGTGCCGTTCATAAGGAGTCTGTAGGCCATGCAATTCTGTTCGGTTTGGAAAACCTTGCTGATTGCCGCCAGTGTCGTTCTACTGGCGGCCTGTGACAGTGCGGGCTTCTCGCTCAATCGGGGCGACCCCAACGGCGCCTACCAGCTCTTTCTGGAGGCGCAGGGTGGGGATGACAACGCCATGCGTAAGCTGATGCAGCGGGTAGACAAGAACGATCCGTGGGCAGCGCTGCAGGTGGGCTACATCCTCCAGACCGGCGCCGGCCGCTACAAGGCCAACTTCCCACAGGCCATCGAGAACTACCAGCGCTGCCAGAACAAAATCGCCAATTGCGCGTTCAATCTGGGCCTGATCTACCTCAACGGCCAGCAGGTTGAGCCGCCGGTCCCTGACGTGCTGCAGGCGATCACCTATTTCCAGAAGGCGGCCGGGCAGCAGCAGAACAAGCACCTGCAGGCGGCGATGCAACTGGGCAACATCTACGAGCACGGGTTCGGCGCCGTCCCGCAGAACTTCGGGCTGGCCATTGGCTGGTACATGGCGGCGAGCGGGTTGAATGATCCGGTCGCGGACTTTCGGCTTGGCGTCATCAAGATGAGCGGAGACGACGGTCAGAAGGACGTGGCCAGCGCCCGCGACTATCTGCTGCGCGCGTCGAACCAGTACCACTATGCCGCGCAGTATTACTTGGCCAAGCTGATGGTGGAGGAGTTCGACGACCCGAAGAACGCCGCGCAGTGGTTGGTCGTGGCCAGCGTCCGCTCACCGGTTTACAAGCCCTATGCCGATGAATTTCTCTCGCGGCTGAGCGTGCGCGACAAGTCAACGGCCATGGCGTCGGGGAAGATGTGGGCCAACAGCCACCGTCCGCCCGCGCCGGTCGATTACAACAGCCCGCGCAACAAAGATAAATGAGGGCCAGACAATTGGGTATACCCACCAGCGGGGATAATGCAGACCTGCACCGTAGACCGGAGTCAACTTGATGCGTCTTTATATCGCCGAAAAGGCGTCGCTCGCCCGCGCCATTGCTGATGCGCTGGCTGACAAGTACAGCAGCCGGGTACAGAGCGGCGAGAACTGCTACAAGGTCGGTGGCGATGTAGTCGCCTACTGCTCCGGTCACATCCTGCGGGAGTTTGAGCCGGACGAATACAATCCGGCGTGGAAGCAGTGGAACATGGCGCATCTGCCGATGATTCCGGCCGAATTCAAGCTCTCTCCTGACCGGACCAAGGCCGGTCTGATCAAGACCATCAAAGAGCAGGTGGGGCTGGCGACGGATGTGGTGCACGCTGGCGACGCGGATCGCGAGGGCCAAGCCATCGTCGATAACGTGCTCCAGTACATCCGCTGCAAGAAGCCCGTGCAGCGCATCTGGATGAAGGAACTGA
The DNA here is from genome assembly GCA_003153335.1 of Betaproteobacteria bacterium. Classification (GTDB taxonomy): domain Bacteria; phylum Pseudomonadota; class Gammaproteobacteria; order Burkholderiales; family Casimicrobiaceae; genus PALSA-1005. Next base: position 15,884 of record PLYG01000343.1, read on the forward strand.
ACGTGCAGGGCATCCAGCGGGCGATGGGCATCATGAAACCCAACTCCGCTTACGCCAATCTGTTCGACGCCGCGCGGGCGCGCACCGAGGCGGACTGGGGCATCGGCATGAACGGTACCCGCGCCTACTCCATCGTGTTCGGCGAAAAGACCGGGCTGCGAGGCAAGGAAGGGGTGCTGCACATCGGTCGGGTGACCACCCCGACTCTGGGTCTGGTGGTGGCGCGTGATCTGGAGATCGAGAACTTCGTCCCCAAGGACTACTTCACGCTGAAGATCGAGAGCCAGCACCTCAACGGTACGTTCTGGGCCGGGTGGCAGCCGCCGGCAGGGTCGGCGTTCCTCGACGACGAAGGCCGTCCCAAAGACAAGAAGGCGGTGGAGGCCGTTGCCGCCAAGGTACGCGGCAAACCCGGCAAGATCACCGCTCTGAAGACCGAACCGAAGCGGCAGGTGGCGCCCCTGCCCTTCACGCTCTCCGACCTGCAGAAGACGGCGAACAAGTTCGGCCTGTCGCCGGCGACAACACTGGCGGTCGCGCAGAGCCTGTATGAAAAGTACAAGCTGACCAGCTACCCGCGTACCGACTGCCCCTACCTTGAAGAAGCGCAGCACAAGGAAGCCAAGGATCGGCTGTCGGCCGCGCACAAGAATCTGAGCACGCTGCCCGGCGGCTGGCCGTTTGCCGGCAAGCCGGACTTCAAGATCAAGTCCCGCGCGTGGGACGACAAGAAGCTCGGCGCCCATAGCGGCATCATCCCGCTCGCGCAACAAGTGGACCTGCGCACGTTGTCGCCGCACGAGCAACTGGTCTACCGGCTCGTGGTGCGCAACTTCTTGGCCCAGTTCTACCCCGCCTACGAATACGAGAGCACGGTCGCCGGGGTCGAAGTCGAGAAGGAGCAGTTCAAGGCCACCAGCAAGGTCGAAAAGGTCGAAGGCTGGCGCGTCCTGTTCCGGGCCGCCGGCGTCAAGGACGAGGATGAGGACGACGACGGTCCCCTGCCGCCGATGAAGCAGGGCGACCCGACCACCACGATCAAGGCGGAGGTCAAGGACGAGAAGACCAAGCCGCCCGCGCGCTTCGACGGCGGGTCGCTGGTGGACGCGATGAAGAACGCGCACAAGTTCGTCACCGATCCGGAAGTGAAGAAGCGACTCAAGGACACCGAGGGCATCGGTACCGAAGCCACGCGCGCCAACATCATCGAGCAGTTAGTCAAGCGCGGGTACATCGACGAGATCAAGCAGGGGAAGAAAGGCCACTACGTGTCCACGGACAAGGGGCGCCTGACCATTCGTGTTCTGCCCACGGAAATCACCAAGCCTGATCTCACGGCATGGTTTGAGGGCCAGCTCGAAAAGATCGTGGAGGGCACGCTGACCATCGAGACCTTTCGCGGCAGCCTGCATCGCTTCGAGACCAAGCTGATCGCCGACGCGAAGTCGGGCAAGGTCGCGGCCAACATGCCGACACTGGCCCAGTGCGCGCCGAAGGTCATGCCCAAGGGCGCCGGTGGCGCCGCCGGCGGACGGACGTATGCGAAGAAGGCGGTCGGAGCCGGCAAGAGCAGCGGCAGCAAGGGCAGTGCGCCCAAGACGGCGGCCAGTGCGAAGGGGAGCGTCAGCGCCGGGTCCAAAGCCTGCCCCGATTGCGCCAAGCCCATGCGTCTGCGTACGCGCGGGTCCGATTCCAAACAATTCTGGGGCTGCACCGGGTATCCCGAGTGCCGCCACGCCGAAAACGCATAGTCGATAGAGGAAAAGCATGGCACTCCACAGGGCAAAATTTCAGGTCGAGTTCATTGAACTGGCGATCCCCAGCACCGGACAGAAGCTGGGGCTGCTAGGCGTTGATGGTGGCGGCAAGGTGTACCTGCCGGCCACCCTCCACCCTTCCGCGTTCACACCAAAGCCCAACAAAGACAGCGGCCTCGGTTGCGATCTCGGGCTGGAGGCATATCACCGCTGTATCAAGGCCGGGAGTGCCGCCGCCTGCTTCAACGGCTTTTACGTCGAGGCCGATTGGCTCCGCTCGGAACTGAAGGAACCGTTTTCGCGGACTGAAAACGGCCGCACGCTGACCAACGTGATGCTGGGTGCGGCAGTGGGCTCCATGCTGCAGGCGGCGCAGATGTGGATCAGCAAGAAGAAAGGCATCGCCGGGACCAAGATGGGCGTGGTCGATACCACTGACCCGATCCTGCTGGTTGAAGTGGGCGACACCGCCGCTTCGGCCGCGCCCGCCGCCGCCGCCGCCGGCGCCGGCGCTCCGCTGCCGATGAAGGAAGTCGCCGCCAACGAGCCGATCCATGGATAGGGGGCCGAAAGCCGTTATCGATGGTTTGCCGTCAGTGGCAGTGGTTATCCCCTGCTTCAATGAAGAAGGCACCATCGGCGCCGTGATCGCGGAGCTGAAGGTCGCGTTCGCCTCGGCACCGTACCCGGTCAACTTCTTCGTCTGCGACAACGCCTCGACCGATGGTACGGCCGCTGCCGCAATTGCTGCCGGCGCCGAAGTCTACGTCGAGCGCCACAAGGGCAAGGGCAACGCGGTGCGCCGGCTGTTCATGGAGGTTGCCGCCGACGTGTACCTGATGACCGATGGCGACTGCACCTATGAACCCGCCGTCGCGCCGGATATGGTCCGCCGGGTATGGGAGCAGCGACAGGACATGGTGACGGCCATCCGCCGACACACCGATCCGGAGGCGTACCGCCGCGGGCACCAGCTCGGCAACCAGGCGATGACGTGGGCAGTGAATCGCACCTTCGGCCAGAGCACCGCCGACGTGTTCTCCGGGTATCGGGCGTTCTCACGGCGCTTCGTCAAGAGCTTCCCGGTGTCGTCGCGGGGCTTCGAAATCGAAACCGAACTGACCGCCCACGGCTGCGAGATGCGGGCCCCGGTAAGCGAGATCGAGTGCAAGTATTACCCGCGCCCGGACGGTTCGGTGTCGAAACTCTCGACCTACAAGGACGGGATGCGCATCGCGCGGAAGATTCTCGATCTGTTCCGGCTGCACCGTCCGTTTTCCTTCTACGGTGGGATCGCGGGCCTGCTGGCCGCTGCCGGACTGGCGGTGGGCGCCATCCCCATCACCGAGTTCTTCTCTACCGGAAAGGTGCCGCACTTTCCCAGTGCGATCTTGGCCTCCGGCATCATGGTACTGGCCTGCCTGAGTCTTGCCTGTGGTCTCATCCTCGACAACCTTTCGCGCTTCCGGATCGACATGAAGCGCATGATGCTGCTCCAGCAGCAGGTATAGGCCCCCATGACAGCAGCCCTGCTCGCGGCGCGCGGTATGACCCTGCGCGTGCTCAACAATCAGACCAGCGTGATGCTGGTGCTCTCGGCGCTGGCCTTCATCGCCATTTACTTTCCGCCCGCCGCGCTCGGCGTCGGATTGATCATCTGGAGCCGCCGCGACGAGCTGGCGCTGTCGGCGGGCAAGATTCTGGCACCAGATCGCACGTGGTATCTCTGGGTGCCGGCGGCGATCATCCTGTCGTTCACATGGTTCAAGGGCGGCACCGTGGTGCCCGACGACCTGAATCGACACCTCACCGCGTACTTGCACGGCTACGACTACAGCAACTTCTACCTTTATTCCGATCCGCGCACGCCGCACGCGTCGATGTGGATCGGGTTCGAGTGGCTGGTTGGCTATCTGCACCGGTCGCTGGGGTTGTTCTGGGGTGGGCAACTGGTACAGGCCATCGGCTTTTTCTGGACGATTTGGCTGTTCACGAAGCTCTTCCTCGAAGCCCTGCGGGAACACCCCGAGCGCATGCTGCTTACCGGGATGGGTGTGGCGGCCGTGCTCTATTCCGTGTTGCTCTCACGGGTGCAGGCCGGACGCCCCGAAATCTTCCTGTCGCTGCTGGCGCTGACCGCGCTGGTTTGCAACACGCGCGGCAAGGTGGTGCTCTGGACCTTGGCCATGGCCGCCGCGCAACCGCTCTATTGGCTGGCGTTGATTTACGCGCCGGCGGCGCTGTTGCTACCCAACCGTTCATGGCTCACGCGGGCCGCCATCACCGCCGGCCTCATTGGTGTCGCACTGGCCTTCTGGCTCGCGTATGCCGGCGCCGAGTGGTATGGCTTTTTTCCGCTGCTGCGCGAGTGGGTGGCCAATCGTGCCTTCTTGGTCGGCGAGAACAATCCGATCTACCACCTGCTGTTCGTACCCGGCAGCCTGTGCCTGATCCTGATCGCGTTGCTGCTGCCCGAGCGCGAGGACTGGGTGGCGAACATCCCGGTGCTGCTGGTCACAGGCTGGTTTATGGTTCCCAATCAAGTGCGCTACGCCTCCGTGGTGAGCCCGCTGATCGCGTTGATCGCGATGCGGGCAGTGGGACGCACGTCATTCGATTTGAAGCCCGTCACGCGCTTCATGGGCGTACTGGTGATCCTTTCGCTGATGATCGGACGGATGTTCGGGCCCGGCTATGACTGGCTGCCTGAATTCAAGACCCTCAAGGGCGACGAAAAGGTGCTGACCATGTTCGAAGCCTCGACCTTCTGGCTGCCGGCGCAGTATCCGGGCCTCAAGGTGGCGCCGGCGATGGAAGCCGGGGCCAGCGCCCACGAGTTGCAGCAGTTGATCAAGGACGTGATCCGCGACCACACGCTCGATTGCGCGAAGCTGGCCAAGTTTCCGGAGATCACCCATGTCGTGGACCGGAACATCGAGACCATTCCGCCCTGCCTGAAAATGCAGGAGCTGCATCGCGAATGGCGGCTGTGGAGGGTTGCGCAATGAACAACGCCAGCAGCACTGCCCTGTTCCCGCCGCAGGTCACGCTCGCCACCGCCGGCGCCCTCGCTTTCGATCTGGATGTGATGGGTGTGGCCCGGCGCTACAACCGCAGCATTGCGCGGCAGATCATCGCGGCCGTGGGCGCCTGTACCGAACCGCTGATCGACTTTGGCGCGGGCACCGGCAACATCGCGGCCGAAGTATTCGCCGAGTGCGGCACCACGCCCTCCTGCATTGAACCGGATCAGCACTTTCAGGGTGTCCTGCGCAGCAAGGGGTTCCCGGTGCATGAATTGCACGATCTGCCCGACGGGCAGGCCGAGGGCCTGTACTCGTGCAATGTCCTCGAACACATCGAGCACGACGCCGCCGCACTGGCGGTGGCCATGCAGAAACTGCGGACCGGCGCCTCGGTCTTCATCTATGTGCCGGCCTTCCCGATCCTGTTCGGGCTTTGGGATGAGCAAGTTGGCCACCACCGGCGCTACACCCGCCGCAGCCTGCACGACACCATGCGGCAGGCCGGCGTGCAGGTAACGCGCACCGGCTACGCCGACAGCTTGGGCTTCATGGCCACGGGTGCGATGAAGCTGGTGCGACGCGGTGTGCAGGTGACCGAGCGCAAGGTGCAGTTCTACGACCGCCACATCTTTCCGTGGTCGCAGCGTCTCGACCGCGTCGCCCATCCACTGTTTGGCAAGAACGTCTGGGCCATCGGGGTCAAACCTTGATCTGCTGCCCCCCGGTGAGCACCATGACGATGCGCAAGCGGCTGCTCGGCGGACCGGCGACCGGTCGCCTTCTGCTGTGGTTCATGGTCCACGCCGTCGCGGGGAACGCGATGGCGGGCGAGATCGTTCCGGCGCGCCCGATCCATGATCCGGGCATGCTGGAAGCAGCGATTGGCGCCAGCGACAAGCCAGTGGTGCTGGAGTTCTACGCCGATTGGTGCGCGCCGTGCCGGCAGTTGGAGGGCACACTGACAGAGCCGCAGATCGTCGCGCGGCTGTCGTGCGCGAATCTAATCCGCGTCGATATGACCCGGACCAGTAACGGTAACCCCAAGCTGCCGGAGGCGCGGTTGCAGCACAACTTCAATCTCTCCGCCTATCCGACACTGGTCTTCTTGGATCGCGACGGGCAAGAGCAGCGCGGCCTGCGTCTCTCCGGGGCGCCCAGCCGTTCGCGCCTGTTGCAGAGTCTTGCCGGCGTGTGCTGAGCATGGCCTGCCACACCTCACGCAAGCAGGCAGCCATGCAACGCTGGATACACGCTCCCATCCCGCAGGCGCGCCCGCGCTGTGCGCTCCCGCCGGTGACCCGGCAGTTCGTCCTGTTCGTCCTGAATGGCGGCATCGTCGGCGTCTTTTGCTGGGGCCTGCAGCAACTGCTCTACGCGGTGGCGAACAACACCAGTCAGTGGGCCTACTGGGGCACCTCATTACTCGCCTCGGCGGTAGCCATCGTGGTGATCTTTCGCATGCAGCGCCGGTTCATTTTCGTCGCCCGTGACGGCAATTTCTGGCTGTTCGCCAGCATCGCCAGCACCATGAGCATCGCCGTCGCCGGCAGCGCCGTATTGGCCCGCAACTGGCTGGAGGCGTATCTGAGTGCGCCCGCCGCAGAGCGGTGGGGGTTTATGGTCGGGGCCCTAGCTGTGGCCCCGGTCTCGTTCGCAGCGAAAAAGCTGATCGTGTTCCGGAGAATTCGCAAGTGAATCCCCGTCGTCGTCTATTGCTCGCTGCGGCGGGCGTGTGGCTGGCACCCGCACCCTTGGCCCGCGCTGCTGCGCCAACTACGCCTGTGATCGAGGTCAAGAGTGAGTTGCTGCTGAAGGACGACATCGCAGCCATGGAAGCGCGCTACCGGCGCTTTGCCGAATATGTGGCGGCCCGGATGCAGGTGCCGATTGCCCTCTACGTGACCGCTAATCCGGACCCGGAGACGCACGAAGAGTATTCGATGCTGGTGGCCCCACCGGTGATCATCAAACGCGCCTTGCGGCTCGGGTACACCCCATTGGCGCAGACCCACGCCAAGGATCGGATCATTTTCGCGGTCGGCGCGAACACGGCTTACAACCGCTTGCCGCAATTACGTGGCGCGCGACTGGGGCTGCCGCCGAAAGGCTCCGAGGGCGAGCACATGGCCCGGCGGGCGCTGGCCAAGCTCGCGGTGACCAATCCAGAGACATTCTTCGGTTATGTGCGCTATGCCACCGCTCAGGAGACTGCGATCAAGGCCCTGCGCGCCGGCGTGGTAGACCTCGCCGCAATCTCCGAGCGTGTGCTGCCCAAGGACGAGCCGGGGATCAACCGCATTTTTACCAGCACATCGTTCGCCGAGAATGGGATCGCCGTCATCGGCCGTCCCGGCACGCCGCCGTTCGAGCGCTTGCGTAAGGCACTATTCCTGCCCGATGAAGCCGGCCGCAAGGTCATGGAAGAAGCGGGTCTGTCGCCGCTCGATGCGATGGACAACACGTTCTTCGTCGATGGTGCCTGAGCACCAGCACGGGACTGCCGTACAGCAAGAAGGGATCGCATGGACAACCTCTCGCCCAATAGCCGCCCCCTCATTTTCCCCGGCAGTCTGTTGGCCACCCTTTTTGGTCTGGTGCTGATCATCGATCCGGAGCGGCTAACTGGCCTCCTCGGCTGGGACGACCTCTCCTACATCGGCGTGTACCTGCGCGGACTGTTCTTCGTCTGCTGTGGCTGCTGGTTCGGATTGAGAAGCTGGCGCGCGATCCGCGTGGCGGCAGGCGATGACACGGAACCCCCGCCACCGCCGAAGGCGCCTGAAGCCGAGTAAGTCGGCCGGCGCGTACGACTTACCTCCCCGGCGGCCTCAACACCACCGGCTTCTTCGCCGGCGACGGGATCGCTTGCGGCTGCGAGTAGCTGTACACGACGCGGCCCAAGTCTTTCACCTCGTTGAAGCTGTTCGCCAGCTCCTTGTTGGCGCTGCAGATCGAGGTCTTGACCGGTTCGGCCGGCGAGCCTTTGCCCCCCGACGAGAAGATCAGGTAAGGCACGCCAATGCGAAAGGCGAAAGCGCAGGAGCCCATACCGCCGTTAACGGTGGTGTTCTTGAGCAGCATGCCATGCCACAAGCTGTCGATCTGAAAGACGTAGGTCATGTCGCCAAAGTGGCCGGTCTTCGCAATCGGTGTCCCGGAGAAGACCTGCACGGCTCTTTCCTTGCCGTTTTTCGAGTCAAGATATTGGTTGCCGCAGTCGCAAGCGAGCACCGGCGCGGCGGTGGCCAGTAGCAGTGAGAGCAGTAGGATCGGACGCATCGCGGTGACGTGTGCTTTCTTCAAGATCAGGTGTTACGCAAACGAACAGATGGCGCTGACGATAGCACAACCAATCGGACTTAAACCAAATGGGTCTTTGACCTAGCACAGGCTCGATCCTTCTCCCCAAGGCCCGACTGGGGACCGGTCCCGGTCGGTGGAGCGCGATCAAGGCGGGGAGCGAGGGCCGGATGCAGGCGAGCACCGTCTCGCCGTGTTCATGGGGCGTGCGGGCTGCTCGACGCACAACCCCGGGCCTCCACATGCGCCGCAGGTGCCGGATCACCTCGCCTCTATAGACTCGCTTTGGCGCTCTGCCGCCGCCGGTCGCACAAACCGGGCACACAAAGTGAAAGGCCCGAACCGTGAGGCCGGGCCTTTACACTCCCAAACGGCGGGGGGTAATCCACGAATCGCCGACGGAGTGCAGCGATCCGTGGATGTTCGCGTTACAGCATTCACTTCGTTACATCGACTTCCGAGAACTCATTCACCTGAAGTTGCCGGGGCGGCTTGCCGCCCCGGCTGGCAGTACGTCGTGGTTACAGGTTGACAGGCTCGCTATCCACCGGTGCCGATGTTGTAGAGAACGCCACCCTTCTGGCCCTTGTCGGTGGCGGCGGTGACCTCGATGGTGCTGGCGCTGGCGATGTTGGTTGCCGTGAAGCTCAGCGTGTTCGACGACACCTGCTGCGTCGTGCCGTTGACCTTCCACGTATAGCCCACCACGTTCCCGCGCTGCACCGTGCAGGTGGCTTGGAACCACAGCGACGTGGTGCCGTTGCCATTCTTCTTCAGCGTGCACACCGGATCGTCGCCGGTCGCCATGGTGATCGGCTGCGTCACCTCGGCGGTCGCGCCCTTGACCGAACGGAACACTGCCCGCACCGAGTAGG
>PLYG01000512.1 GCA_003153335.1 Betaproteobacteria bacterium
GCGCAGCAGCCGTTCCCGCCCGGCCCGGTCGGCGCCTTCGATGCGCACCGCGGCGTCGAGCGAGAGACCCCCGCCGTGTGCCCAAAGCTGCCCATCTCGTCGCTATCACGCTGCTCGAGCAGGCCGCGGCGGAGGAAGGCGCGCAGTACCCGGCGGCGTACTTTGGCTTGCACCCGGAGAACAGCGGCCGCAGCCAGCCCGGACGCTTGATGAAACACCACCCCAGGCGCCTCGTTCGCGGCGCCGGCAGCCTCGACGACCCCGTCGATGATGCAGCAGTGGAAGTGGANNGCGCCCAGCCGGGCCGCGGCGCTGCTGCCGGGACTGTGCTCACGCAGACAGCGCGCGATGGCGCGCAGCAGGATGCGCACGACCACGCCTTGCAAGCACCGCATCGTCGTGATGTGATCTGCAGAGTGCTACTCGGCGTTTAGCTAACTCACGGTGAAACGATGATAGGCGACCGCAAGTATCGTCGTTTCACCGTGGCCTCACAAGAAGTGTCCTGCGGCCCCTAAGTGCAATTCGCACTGGGCTTACCCAGGCTGTCTGACTTCCTTCGCCGTATTCGTTATTTCGCGAAAATTGTCGCCGTCGAACTGAAACCAGCGCGACGCCGGCTCGACCGACGTGGTCCGCGGTGCGGGATCGGCAAAATAGTGATAGCACAGGTTGCCGACCGGGTGTGCCGTATAGACCTGTCCGGACTTGCTGCGTGGCGTTAGCGGCTGCCATACGGCATCTTCGCACGGCATTTGGCGGGTAATGGAGAACCACGGCGAATGTTCGGCCATCACTATGCACTCCAGCAGCGGCGTTCCGCGCGGACTCTGCGCCTTGACCGCGGCGTCGGCGAACCTGAAAAAGCCGTGGCTCAATTCCATGGTACCGAGCAGGTGCAAACGGCACCCGGGTTCAACCTGCAGGTGGGCAGCCAGCCGTCCGGCGGCAAGCGCCACGCGGTACTCGGGACCCGAAGTCTCTGCTGCCCAATTCGCTGCGCGCACACGGGACGCCGGCAACCAGACGATGCTCGCCGCGAGTGCCGCGACGGTCAGAACCGCCAGAATGCGACGATCCTCGAGGGTTGCCACGGCGGCCGCTGTCAGCATCAGCAGTCCGCTCAGGCTCAGATAGTAAAAGCGCAGATTGACTGGATTGACGAATGGCTGCGGTGTGCCGAGCACCGCTTGGGTAACCGGCCATTGGACAAGCGCCGGAGCGAGCATGCAGGTAACACCCAGAATGGCCAGGGCCGAGGTGCCCACCGTGCGCCGTGAACTGCGCAGCAACCACCAGCCGACGCAACCGGCGAGCAACCCGGCCAGAACAATATCGGTGCTGTTTGCCACCCTGGCCGCGATCAAGGCGTCCGGTGCGCCGGCAATCCAGTTCCGAATGCCGCGCAGCGCGGCGTCGGGCGCGTCGTGGATGTCTAGCGTCGTGCTCACACCCTGCAGTAGTGTCGCGCGCACCAGCAGCATCAGTGCGAAGGGCATTGATACGCCAGCAAGCGTTGCGCTCCGCCAGCGCCAGCTGCGCTCCCTCGCCAGCAGCAATCTGGCCGCGGCAATCAGCGGCAGTACGACTGCGGTTTCCTTGGCGCCTGCGGCGAGAACGGCTGCTGCGACTACCCAGCGTCGTTTCGCGGTGCCGGCGAGCGCTCCTTCCATGCCCAGTACCGCCCACAATACCGCCGCAGTCGCCAGCAGGTCGAAGCGATCGGACAGCCACAGGGCGGTTCCGACCGCCGCCGGATGCAGCGCAAACAGCGCGCCGATGGCCATGCCGAGTCGCTCATGTCGGGTCGTACGGACAATGATCTGCGCCAGCAGCAGGGCGTTGATGGTGTGCAAGCCCAGATTCAGAGCCATGTGCGCCGTGGGATGCAGGCCCAACGCGGCTACGCTCAGCCACCATAGCAACATGGTGTGCGGCCGATAGAAATAGCTGGAGGAATGATCGTAGTAGTACAGCGCCCATGGCCAATCCAGGTGCCTGCTCAGGGCGAGAAACCCCCAATCGTCGCCAGCAAACCCCGAGTTTAACGCTGGCCAGAATGCCAGCAGCGCCAAGCCGATGATGACGAACCAAGCCGCGCGTCCACGCCATGGATGCGAAGAATCAGCAGGCGAATGTTTCTTCAATTCGTCCATTCAGCGCTGTGACCGGGGGAATGGCTATGCGCTCGATCGCAATCGTCTTTTTGATCCTTGGAGCGAAACGTAAGTCGCGATTGCTCAGTTTGCCACGAGAAGTGGGTCGAGGCGCTACGGCGGACACGCAGGCGTTTCGTCATGCTGCTATCTAGTCTGTTCTTACCAAGAACGGGCTACCAGACCCGAATGGGAATGGCGATTAATTGCAGCTAGCCTTGGGCACGCCAGCAGTATCACTGTACGCCTAACGGGTCGGTAAGGGAGCGCGACTGCTCAGCCGCAACGTGGTCGATTACCCGGACACACAAAACCGTATCCCTTCACCTAAGGATAGCCATTCCAACGACCCTCATCCAAGTATCGGCGGGCGCTGCACCC